>JBEHWP010000685.1:0-3787 GCA_040217665.1 Vulcanimicrobiota bacterium | reverse complement strand
TATGAAAAGAAAGGGCCGGAAAATGATTGCCCTTTATGGAGCAACGAAAGAAGTCCATGATCATATTACAGGGAATTCAGGTTCTTTTGAAGCAACAATGGAGGGATTTGCCCGTCTGAAAGAGGCAGGAGCAGGATTTATAGTTCAGATAGTTCCAATGAAGGATAATTACCATCAGTTTCAAGATATGATAAATCTTGCCGGGCTTATGGGGTTTCATTACCGGATAGGAGCACCATGGCTTTATCTTTCTGCATTTAACGACAGAGAGAGAAATGAAGAAATCATAAGTCAGAGACTCAGTCCGAAAGATGTGATAGAAATTGATAAACCGCCTTTAAATTTTGAAAGTGAACATCTTCAGGAATGTGATAACTATAAAGAAGATTATCTTCTTTCTTCCTGTATAAAAGACAGAAAAGCTTTTCATATAGATCCTTATGGAGGAATGTCTTTCTGTTCTTTTCTAAGATTACCTGAATTCAGATATAATTTAAGAAAAGGTACCTTTCGAGAAGGCTGGGAAGATTTTATTCCATCTCTAGCAACTAAAATAAAAGTAGAGACAGAATATATGGAAAACTGTGCCTTCTGTGAATTAAGAGAACATTGCCGGATTTGTCCTGTATACGCTTATCTTGAACATGGACGATTTTCCGCAAAAGTTGAATATCTCTGTGAAATAGCAAAAGAGAATAAAAAATTTAAAGAAAATCTGATAAAGAATCACAGGCGTTTTTATGAATGCGGAGGTATTACTATTCAGGTAGACTCAGAACTTCCCATTGTTGAAGATACCTTCAATACGAAATTTAAAAAATTTGAAAGGGAAAGACCGGGAAAAGATAACGTCAAAATAAGACATTATTTTTTTCTTCCTGATATGGAGGGGAAAAATCTCGGTAAAGAAATTTACAGAAAACCGCCCTGGGCAATATATAAAAAAGACTCTTCCTGGATATATCTTGGTATTTCTTCCGATGAAAATGATAAAAGTCTGCATAAGGTAGCAGTATTTAATAATGATCACACATCCGGTGCTATATACAATCTTAACAAAGACATGTTTATGAGAGGCAATCTTCAGGCCCTTACACTATTTCCTACAGATCAGATATTACTAGCCAGGCTTCTCGCAGACAGAAGAGGTTTTTATCTGCATTCAGGTGGTGTAATTTTAGATGGAAAAGGTTTACTTTTTGCAGGTCACTCGGAAGCAGGTAAATCTACTATGATAAAAATGCTTCAGGATAAAGCCGAGATTCTTTGCGATGATCGTAATATTATAAGAAAAATTGATCGGGATTTTATGGTTTACGGTACCTGGAGTCATGGAGAAATACCTGCTGTTTCATCTGCTTCTGCGCCCTTAAGAGCCATATTCTTTTTAAGAAAATCAGACCATAACAGAGTTGTACCTATGGAGAATAAAGTAGAAATCATCAGAAATCTTCTGGCATGTTTTATAAAATCTTTTGTGACTTCTGATTGGTGGGAAAAAAGCTTTTCTATACTGGAGGAAGTAGCACAAAAAGTGCCGTTTTATGAACTTTATTTTGATAAAAGTGGAAAAGTGACGGATTTATTAAAGAATTATATATAAGAGATATTGTAGTATTTCTGGTAATTTTGTGTTAAAAGGATTATGAGAATATTTTTTGCACGTTTTTTAATTCGATTGGGTGATTTCATTAAATCATTAGCTGTTACGATAATGAAAACAGATGAACTACAGAGGCTAAGTCGAAAACTTTATACCAACTCGGTAGAAGGATGGAGTACTGAGACTATAATAGAGTCAGGTATAAATCAAGAAGAAAAGAGTCTTCTGGAAGAGGTACCTATAAAGCAGGGGAAACTTTTACTTTTAGGGGTTGGAGGCGGAAGAGAAGCTATTTTTTTTGCACGTATGGGTATTGAGGTAACCGGTGTAGATTTTATTCCGGAAATGATAAAAAAAACTAAAGAAAATGCCATTCGTTACGGGGTAGAAATTGAGGGACTGGTGCAGGATATATACAAACTTGATGTGCCAGCCTGTTCTTATGATTTTGTATGGTTATCGGCATCCATGTATTCTTCTATTCCCAATAGAAAAAGACGTATAAAAATATTAAAAGATATCAAAAAAGCTCTTAAACCTGAGGGTTATTTTTTTCTTACCTTCTGGTGGGATCCATCGTTAAAGGTTTCTTCTAAAGTATATATTTTAAGAAGGCTTTTTGGTATTCTTACATCTGGTAATTTATTTTATGAGAAAGGCGATATGCTCTGGCTTGATAGAGAGTTTATTCATGTTTTTTTCTCGAAAGATATACTTATGGCAGAATTTGAAGAAGGTGGTTTTGACATTATTTCAATTCATCTTCCTCCAAAAATGATGGTTGGGGCAGGAGCTATTTTAAGAAAAAATAAGTAGTTTTCCTTCCTGTATCTATCTTTTGTCTTATACTTTGTCAAAATTGACGGCTTATTTAATAAATTTCTATAATTCTAAATACAGACTTGTAAAGAATGGGAAATTATTATATAATAGTATATAATTTAGAAAATTATTATATAATTGAAGAAGGAAAGTAGAGTTTGTTTATCGAATTTATTACTTAGTTTTAGAGAATACAGGATAAATAGTTAAAGTTAACTTTTAAATGCACTTTAACGATGAAAGGAGATGATGTCTTTGAAAAAATGGGGTAAACCATTAATGACTGTTTTGTGCAGGGCACGTAATGAAGAAGCAGTATTGACTACATGTAAAGCAGGGCCGACCGGACCTCAGGGAGCTAATGGTCAATGTAGCAATGCCTCTGGAAATCCAACAAACCCGGCCTGTGGGTATGATTGTTCAGCATATGCTGGAAGCTAGTGTGACGTTACTAAAAAATTATCCTTGATAGTAACTTTCCCATTTATTTATGAGAAAAAGCGATGGGAAAGTTTAATATTAATGTGATTTGATAAATTAAACTGGCAGTCTGTGGAAGAAATAAATTTTTCAAAAAGATCGATCCGCTAGAACCAAGGATTTTAGTAGCCCAAAAATTCACAAAATAAACCACCACGCAGACTGCTGGTATTCTTAATTTTATTGATTTTTAAAATTTCTGGTGTTGTTTTATTTGATTTTTTTAACTCTATTTATTACATGGTTTTGTTAATATCTACCCTGGGAAGTGCTATGTTATAATTTTATTCTGCTAAAGCAGAAAGGTATCAGATTTGCTGAGTATTTTTATATAATATTCTGATTTTTTAGGTATGGTTAAATTATACAGAGAAGATCTCATTTTTTATCTTTTGAGGGAAAATATTGATAAAGATAAAATTAATGAAATTATAAGTAATTTTAATGAAAAAGATTGGGAGAAAACAGGCGATTTTTTAAAGAATAATGGGCTTTTTTCCTTGTTTTACGATAGAGCATTAAACTTGAAATTAGAAAATATACCGGAGATTTTCCTCGCAAGGCTCGAAAAGCTATATCTTCGTAATATTCAAAGAAATACATTTCTTGAAAGAGAACTTTTTAATCTCACAGATTGTCTGAGACAATGCAATATATCAGTTATTCCATTGAAAGGTGTAATACTGTCCGAATTATTATATAATGATATAGCTCTGAGGGGGACATCCAATGATATAGATCTTTTAGTCCCTTATGAGAGGTTGAAAGAGGCAGAGGAAAAAATACTGGAAATAGGTTATTCTTTTACTGATAAAGAGGATACTATTTATCTGAATCATAAAACCAATAAAGAAATTGTATTACATAAAAAGGTAAATAGCG
>JBEHWP010000684.1:0-3789 GCA_040217665.1 Vulcanimicrobiota bacterium | reverse complement strand
AAGCAACTGAAAATAATTTCAGAAAAATAAAGGGGCAGATTTTTTATCTGCCTCTTTATTTTTTTGTTATGTTCCCTATTGACAAAAAGGTATAATTTATATTATTATAGCTTTTTCAAAAAAATAGACCATTAATCAAGGAAGTGAAATATATGAATAAAAAGATTTTTTATAAACCCGGTGACAATTTAGATATGGCAGGTACTCTGGGCGGTCATCTTGTTGAAATAGCGCTTACTCATTTTAATGAAATGGAACAAACAGTTATTAAATGAAGCGTAACGCGTGACGCGTTACGGGTATTTTCACTCTTCACTTTTCACCCTTCACTTTTCACTAATTACCGACTTGCCCATAAATGTAATAAAGGTTGTTCTACCGTCACGCGTTACCCGTTACCCGTTACGAGAACATATATATTATTTATGCTTACCCCGGTAGAGGATATTTATTTCTTTAAAAGAATATAAGACATTATAGTAGAAGATTTTCCTCCCGGATATTATATAATTCACATAAGACAGTTTTTACAACCTGTATTCCGGGTAACTGCTATAATCTATTTTTTAAGAAAGGATGAGGTATATGTATAAAAAAGTAATGTTATGTGTATTATTTTTCCTCATACTATCCGCTACAAACGTGCTCGCTTCCGAAGATACAGGGACATTAATTAAGAATCTGGGTAGTCCTGATGCAACCATACAGCAGGAAGCTATGAACGGGTTGATTTCCATGGGCAGTGAGGCTGTACCTGCTCTTCTGGAAGCTTTAAAGAATGAAAACAGTACAATAAGAAGTTCTGCTGCTGCGCTTTTAGGTTACACAGGAGATAGCAGAGCTTCAGAACCTCTCATAAAACTTCTTCAGGACAGAGAACAAACTGTTGTTATTGCAGCTATAAATGCTCTCAGCTCTATGAAGGCACCAGAAGCTACACCTGAGATAATAAAACAGCTCAAATCATCTGATTGGGAAATAAGACGTGCTGCAGTAGGAGTTCTTGGTTCTATGGAAGGCAAATCTGTCGTGGATGAAATCATAAAAATTCTTAAGAATGATAAAGACAAAAATGTCCGTTCTTCAGCAGCCTATGCCCTGAGTTACAAATATGACACAAAAGTTATCAAACCATTACTTGATGCTCTTAAAGACAGTGAAAGTGATGTTAGAATAGCAGCCATATCTTCCCTGGCCTATTACAAAGAAAATAATATAACAGACAGTATGATAGAATGTCTTACATCTGATAAATCAGAAGATGTAAGAAGTGCTGCCGCTTCTGCTCTTTATGCTTTCCCATGTGAAAAGGCTATGGAAGCTCTTATAAAAGCTCTGGATGAACAGGATAGCAATGTAAGATACAATGCTGCCAGTTCTCTCGGGTATATGAAATACCCTGCATCTGCATCGGCCCTCATTGAATTGATAAAAAAAGAAACTGTTCCGGATGTAAAGGTTGTTGCAATCTATTCACTGGGATATCTTCAGAATCCTTCAGTTGTTGACACTTTGCTGAACAATTTAAAAGATAAAGAACCTTTAATTCGTGCTGCCTCTGTTACATCTCTGGCATATTATAATGAAGAGCGTGTGATAGATGCTCTCCTTAAAGTCCTTGATGATAAGGAAAGTGATGTAAGAAATACCGCAGTCTCTGCTCTTTCAAACCTTTCAGCAACATGGGGGAAGAAAATTGTTGAACCGTTATTGAATATGTTAAAAGACTCTAACAGCGATGTAAGGACTAATGCCATATACTGTTTTATGTCTTTAAATGATGAGAGAGCAGTAAAACCTCTTATAAATCTGCTCTTAAATGACAGAGAAGGAACAGTAAGGAGTGCTGCTGCTTCAACATTATATTATTATACAGGCCAGGAAGTTGAAGATGCACTGATTAAAGCACTCAAAGACAGTGATACAAATGTGAGAGCAGGTTCAGTAAATTCCCTTGCCAGCAGATCTTCCAGAATTTTACCTGTTCTGCTGGATCTGATGAAAGACGATGATGAAAATATTCGAGGTACAGTTGCATCAATCCTTTCAAGCTTTACTGCAGAGAAAGGAGTTCTGGAGGTACTGGCCGATAGTATGAAAGATAAGAGTCCTGCTGTTCGTACTTCTGTAGCATATACCCTTGCATCTTATTCAGGTAATGAAAAGGTAAGAGGATTACTCATGTCAGGAGCATCAGATCCGGATCCTTCTGTGAGAGCTGCCTGTGTATCTTCTCTGAAAAATTACACAGATGAAGAAGTTACGGTAAAACTCACAGAACTTTTAACGAAAGATATAGATGAAAATGTTCGCACCAGTGCTGCAGGTTCACTTGGCAGCACAGGAGGAGAAAAAGCAAAAATATCCCTTCTAAAAGCCCTTAAAGAGGATAAAAGCAGTAATGTTCGTTCTGTAGCTGCATCAAGCCTCGGTTACTGGCAGGAAGACACAGACGGTTCTATTACTAAAGCTCTTATGGAAGCTCTCTCAGATTCTTCAGGTACAGTTCGTTCTACTGTTTCATATACTATCGGAGACAGACAGATAAAAGAAGGGTTACCTATATTGATAAAACTCCTGCTTAACGACAGCGACGAATCTGTTCGTTGTGCAGCTGCTACATCACTGGGAAACCTTCAGAGTCAGGAAGCAGTAAAACCAATGCTCAAAGCATTGAAAGAAGATGCCAGTATAAATGTAAAATCTACGGTTCTGAATTACCTGTCATATTTCAAAGGACAGGAAATATATGATGCCATTCTGGCCTGCATAAATGATAGAAATCTTCAGATATCTGCCATTTATGCCCTGCAAAATCTTGGTGATAACAGAGCGATAAAACCTCTTATGTCTCTGTTAAAATCTCACGACGTAGATGTAAAAGCTGCATCTGCAACAGCTCTCGGAACATTACTGGCGAACAGAAGATCTGCATCTGCAGAAAAAATTAATGATAAAGAAGAAATATCAGCTCTTCTTTCACTTATAAATGATACAAATCCTTCAGTAAGACAGTCAGTAATTTATTCCATAGGAGGCTCTGCCATAGAAGAAGCAAAAGAGCCTGTGCTGAAAGCTTTAAAAGACCCTGATCCCGGTGTAAGGAATGCGGCGGTATATGCACTGGGTAATTATAAGGGCGATGATGTTGTCAATGCTCTTATTTCTGCTATGGATGACAGTGATTTAAGTGTAAGACAGGGAGCCATATCTTCTCTCGGTATGACAGGCGGAGAAAAATCTGTACAGGCTCTTATAAAGGCTTTAAAAGACAGTAATACCGATATTCGTCTCTATGCCGCATCTACCCTCGGCAACTTGAAAAATACAAAAGCAGTAGAACCTCTGATGGAACTTTCAAATGACAGAGAGGAATCCGTAAGGAGTACAGTTCTGTCATCCCTTGGATATATAAGAGATGAAAGAGCTGTACCTGTATTAATAAAGGCTCTTGAAGACAAAAGTCCTTATATAAGAGAAACTGCTGCATGGTCTGTCAGTTATTTCAGATCAAAAGACGCAGTGGAACCTCTCATTAAAGCACTTGAAAAGGAAAAGGAAACATCAGGTAAAACTGCTATGATTTATGCTCTCGGATATACAGGTGATAAAAGAGCAGTAGAGCCTCTGTTAAAGTTCTTTAAAGATGAAACAAATAAAGATTTGTTATATTATCTTGTAACGGCAATGGGCTCTTTAAAAGCAGAAGAAGCTGCAGACACACTGTTAAAGCTCTCACAGACCGGTGACTCATCTGTAAGGGAAATGGCAATATACAGTCTTGCCAGT
>JBEHWP010000683.1:0-3789 GCA_040217665.1 Vulcanimicrobiota bacterium | reverse complement strand
AGCTTATATATCTGAAAAACAGATAAGCCCAAGGACAGTTTTGTCCATTACACCCCTCTCTTTTAAAATTTTATTTATCTTTAACCTTTGTCCCTATCTTCTCTCCTCTTATTATGTTCATCAGATTTCCAGGTTCACCTATATTAAATACTATAACAGGTAATTTATTATCCATACATAGAGAGAAAGCAGTTGCATCCATCACTTTCAGGCGGTTAACCAGGGCATCGATATATTGCAGTTCGTTGAATTTTCTGGCATCAGGATATAACACAGGATCTTTATCATATACTCCGTCTACCTTTGTTGCCTTTAATAAAGCATCAGCCTCTATTTCCAGGCATCTGAGTGTTGCAGCAGTATCGGTAGTAAAATAAGGGTTACCTGTGCCTGCCGCAAAAATAACTATCCGCCCTTTTTCCAGATGCTTTACTGCATGTCGTTTTGTATAAGGTTCTGCAATTCCCTGCATATTAATAGCAGTCTGAACTCTTGCTTCCATACCTTTCTTTTCAAGAACATTCTGAAGTGCAAGGCCGTTTATGACAGTACCTAACATGCCGATTTGATCAGCCGAAGTTCTCTCCATAGAAAGCTCTTCGGCTGCTTTTTCTCCTCGCCAGATATTACCTCCGCCAACAACTACAGCAACTTCCACTCCCATGTCCCTGATAGATTTTATTTCGTCACAGACAAAATTCAATCGTTCAGGAGCAAGCCCGAATTCTCTCTCTCCTGCCAAAAATTCTCCGCTTATCTTGAGTAATATTCTCCTATATAAAGGAGTTTCCATAGTTACTCTCCATATCCAATATAAATTATACCTGGCTTATTGTCCGACTTCAAATCTGACAAACCTTGCTATCTTGATGTTTTCACCAAGTTTTGCAATGGTTTCTGTCATAAGCTCTGAAATAGTCTTATTTTCATCTTTAATAAAAGACTGTTCCAGAAAACAAACTGATTTATAAAATTTATCCAGTTTTCCCTGCGCTATTTTTTCGATAATATTATCAGGTTTACCGGATTCTCTGGCCTGTTTTTTGTAAATTTCAAGTTCTTCCTGCAAAACTTCCTGAGGCACATCTTCTTTTGATAGGTATTTAGGATTGATAGCAGCAACATGCATCGCCAGATCTTTAATAAGTTGCTGAAAATCGTCGGTTCTGGCAACAAAATCTGTTTCACAGTTTACTTCTACCAGGACACCTATTTTACCGCCAAAATGAATATAACTTCCAATCTGTCCTTCGCCTGTAGTTCTGGCAGACTTTTTGGCAGCTTTCTGCATTCCCTGCTGATGGAGCAGTTTTGCAGCTTCGTCTATATTACCATTCGAAGATTCCAGAGCTTTCCTGCATTCCATAACTCCTGCGCCGGTCTTCTCACGTAATTCTTTAACAAGTGATGCACTAATAGCCAAATTACTGTCCTCCTTTCTTTAAAGGAACTCAGAGTCTTTCATAATTATGTAAACATTTTCTTCTTATTTCATAATAAGGATGCTACATTATCATTAAAGACTATCTATAATAGCAAGTTCTTCATCATAGCCTGTTTCATCGTCATCTTTACCAGTGAATTCCTTCTCATCAAGTATATCCATACGATCTGCTTCTTCTCCGGATTTACTTTCTTCAGAAGTACTTTCCAGTTCTTCATCCAGAATCTTCTCTTTTTCAAGTTCGTTACGGGCGTCTATGACAGCCTGAGAAATTCTGCTGGTAAGTAACTTGACTGCTCTGATTGCATCATCATTACCTGGAATAGGATAATTGATCTTATCAGGATCACAGTTAGTATCGACAATAGCTATAATCGGAATCCCCAGTTTATGAGCTTCCGCAACTGCCAGTTTTTCTTTCCTTGGATCTACGATAAATACGGCACTTGGTAACGCCGGCATCTCTTTAATACCACCGAGGAACTTTTCGAGTTTAATTCTTTCATCTTCAAGTTTCTTGGCTTCCTTTTTAGTTAAGAGTTCATAAGTGCCATCTTCTTTTTTCTGAGTAAGATCTTTCAGACGTTCAATTCTCTTCTTTATGGTGGTATGGTTAGTGAGCATTCCTCCCAGCCATCTCTGATTAACAAAATACATGCTGCATCTTTCAGCTTCTTCTCTCACTGTTTCCTGTGCCTGTTTTTTTGTTCCTACAAAAAGAATAAAATTACCTTCCTGAACGACTTCTCTCACGAAATTATAAGCTTCTTTGATTTTTTTTACTGTTTTCTGGAGATCAATAATATAAATACCGTTACGTTCGGTAAATATATATTTTTTCATCTTTGGATTCCATCGTCTGGTCTGATGTCCGAAGTGAACTCCTGCTTCCAGTAACTGCTTCATTGAGATTAAAGTCAAAAAATTACACCTCCTTATATATGAACTTACAGCTTTCAGTTTTCAGCTTTTCAGCCTTCAGTTTTCAGCTTTAAGTTTCTAGCTTTCAGCAGTTTTTTCGGTAAAATACATTCCCAAAACTGCCGGCTGCTATTTGATTTTAAACCTTAGTATATCACAAGTTTATTAATCAATCAAGACTTTATTTAAAGAACTGCTTTTTTAAAAGCCACCTGATTTTTCACACAACATTTAAAGAATATATCTGCTCAAATCTTCACTCTTTACTATATCGGATAGTTTTTCTCTAACATAGACACAATCTATATTTACATCTTTATTTTCTATATCAGGTGCGTTGAATAAAAGGTCTTCCAGCAATTTTTCCATTACAGTATGAAGCCTTCTTGCGCCAATATTTTCAGTTCTCTCATTTACAATAGAAGCCAGATGTGCTATTTCTTCCAGGGAATCATCTGTGAAGTTTATCTGAACATCTTCTGTTTCCAGCAATGCTTTATATTGCTTTATAAGAGCATTCTGCGGTTCTGTAAGAATCCTCAAAAAATCATCCTGAGAGAGGTTTTCCAGTTCAACCCTTATAGGGAAGCGGCCCTGAAGTTCTGGTATAAGATCAGAAGGTTTTGATACATGGAAAGCCCCTGCAGCTATAAATAAGATATGATTTGTTTTTACCGGGCCATATTTGGACATAATGGTAGACCCTTCCAGTATGGGAAGTATGTCCCTCTGGACACCTTCTCTTGACACATCGGGGCCATGACCTTTTTCCCTGCCTGCTATTTTATCCAGTTCGTCTATAAAGATTATGCCAGATTGTTCAACTTTCTCTATAGAAACTCTTCTCATTTCATCTTTATCAATGAACTTTTTTGCTTCGTCCATAGCCAGTATCTTTCTTGCCTCTTTAATGGGAAGTTTTCTTTTCTTTTTCTTCTTAGGAAATACGCCGCCCAGTATATCCTGAAAATTAACACCCATTTCCTCAAGACCTGTGCCGGAGAAAACTTCTATCATAGACGGGGCAGTATCTTCCACTTCTATTTCTATATACTTATCATCAAATTCTCCCTGTAAGATCTTTTCTTTAAGCCTGGCTTTACTCTCTTTCAATCGTTCCTTCTGTGCTTCATCTTCCTGCTCATTTTCTGGTTCCTCAATTGGTGCGCCTCCGAGAAGAGCGGCAAAAGGATTCTGTATTTTTCTGTCACTTAAAGGAGCAGGTCTGAGTATATCAACAATTCTGTCTACAGCCAGTTCTTCTGCTTTACCTTCCATCAGTTTCATCTTCTTATTCTCTGCCATTCTTATAGATATTTCTACAAGATCCCTTACCATTGATTCTACATCCCGTCCTACGTAACCGACTTCAGTATATTTAGTAGCTTCTACCTTTAAAAATGGAGCTTCAGCCAGTCTGGCAA
>JBEHWP010000682.1:0-3807 GCA_040217665.1 Vulcanimicrobiota bacterium | reverse complement strand
TTCCTGATAGCCCTTCTGTCCCACTATGGGATAAAGGCCCTGTCTGTCATAAAAAACATAATATTCCAGTTCTGCCATGGCTTCCATTGTAAGTCCTGTTGTTTCTTTAAGGGATTTATGGGCTTTTCTTACAATATATTCGGGAGCACTTGGAAGAGGCAGTCCTTCATTTGTATAGTAAGAACACAGTATATCTACAGATGGAACGGAAGAGAAGGGATTTACGAAAGCTGTTTTATATCTTGGTATAACATAGAGATCGCTCGATGATGCATCTATATAGGAAAAGAGGCTGGAACCGTCTACCCTTTCTCCTGTTGATAGGATTCTGTCTAACTGTCCTTTATCTGTAATAACGAAATTAAGTGTCTTGAGTTTCCCGTCTCCTCCTGTAAAACGAAAGTTAACCATTCTTATATTATTATTTTCTATAAATTTAATGATATCTTTTCTGGTAAATTCTTCAGGATTTTTTTGAAGATATGTTACGATTTTATTGGGATTTAATGTTATATTATCTGTCATGTTAAAACCACCTTTCACGTGCATAGAATTCACCCTTTCATGTTATATTCCTTCTGTAAAATGATAGAATGTGACATCATCTGTATGTAATAATGTATATTACTGGACAGATGCGGTATTAAGATAATAAAGGAGAATAAATTGCATCTGGTAATTTTAAATAACTCCTTTTATTGATGGATTTTGTTTTTCTAAAAAGAATTATAGTGGTTATTATAGAAATATATAAATATCCCTCTGGTAAAATAAATAAACTGGGGGATGTTTAAAAATAACTCATAGAAATAGAAAATTGTATAAAATTAAAAAAAATCAAAAATTTTTAAAAGAAAACACTTGATTTTATATATATATATACTATTATTATATGTAATAAAGTGTTTGTTTTTATTTTATAAATGAAAAGGAGTAGTAATGTGAAAAAACAAATAATAGTAGTAGGATTTATAAGTCTTATATTAATTTATTCATGTATTATTATCTCAGGCTGTGGAGGCGGTGAAAGTTCTTCTGCAATCCCTCAGTCAAACTCCACGGCTTTAGAGACTTCTTCTATCGAATTACAGATCTCCTGGCCGAAAGAAGGAGAAGATATCTCCGCACAGGTCATTCAGCCTGAAGTAACTAAAATACAGGTAAAAATTACAGGAGATAACATAACTTCTCCCATCATAGTATACCTTGAAAAAGGAGAGACAACTAAACTCATAACAGATGTTCCTTCCGGAAACCTTCAGATTGAATTTACAGGACTCGATGCTCAGGGAAATATACTTTCAAGCAGGATTACAAATGTCACTCTATCTCCGGGGCAGACTCTTCCGGTAAGTGTAATCCTCGGGGTATCAATCATGACAGATGGTTTTTTTCCTTCAACTATTACCGTTTACAAAGGTGATACCCTTGTATTTGTAAATAATGACACAGTGACTCACAGTTTTTCCATTCCGGGACTTTTAAATTCAGGTGACATAGCTCCGGGAGGAAGCTATTCCTATACCTTTGGAGACACGTGCCTTCCTGCATATACCTGTACAAGAGAAGACGGTAAAACACTCACTACTATGATACAGGACGGAGCTTATGCACCTGAGCCCACTCCGACCAGCATTCCTTCAGGTATGGTGATACCCGGAACAGCACTAAACTCACCGGTACTCAGCGCCCTGGTGAGCCAGTATGGTCAGACCACCCGGCCATCGGATACTCTCAGTAAGACTGAGCTTGAATCTGTGGTCAAGAATGCCTACGCAGTGGGTATCGACCTTTCCATGCTGTATTCGGCGAGCGCCGCGAATGACGCGGTGATCCAGACAGCCTTAAGGGTCGGTACTCCTATCGTGTTTGAGAATATCAGTGCCCTGACAAGTTTTCTCGCCGGCCAGCAAATTGATCCTACAGTGGATGTTAAGAATGCAGTTGCCTCTATGGCGGCTGCGATAGGCGTTGGTGTGGAATCGCAGGTCGCCGTCGTAATACCATCGATAGACCCAAATGCCTCCGTAGCAGCGGAGATATACTGTATCGGCTCCGGTTCTATGGTGCCGTATCTGCCGGCGGGCACCATAGAAGCAGACGCGAACACCACAACGGCGGATATTGCAGCAGAGCTCCTTGAGGATGGGAAATCTATGCTGCCTTCGATTTCAGAGCTCCCGGACACTGACCCGGCAAGCCTTATGTCCATGGTCAGTTCCGTGATCAATTCCGCCACAAGCCGTACGAGCCGTAATTCCGCCTCCCAATCGCTCACTGCGTCCAGTACACAGAATATTACTGTTAAGAACTATCTCTTAAAATATCCGGAATATACCTGGTGTCCCAACAACCGCGGACAGGACTTCGTGATCCAGTGTGCCATCCGGTTACAGATGTACCTGGGAAAAGGGGGGCAGAAAAAATGGGTCCGTTTTATTGTGGACGACACGAATGACACAGCGGGTTTCCTGAACCGGGGATCCCTGGTTTTCGATAAGGGCACTGACAAAGGGTATTTCATTGGAGGGGCGCAGGTTCAGATTACCACTTCCGATAGCGAGGTCAATTTCTCTGGCCGCAGTCCGGGATACTGGCTTGGTGGAGCGGCTGATAGTTATTATGACATGAACCAAGTAGATCGAAATGTGACAAGGGTTTATGACTGCCGGTGGGGGCCCGACTATGATCGACCTATAACAACGAGCCAGACCTCCATCGATGTAGACTATCTCGATAGCGGGAGCCGGAAGACAGAGAACTTTACTGAGGAACGCCAGTTCAGGGCAGATGAGTTCGAAGGCAGGACCTGGCCTGGTGCTGACTGGCGCATGCGTCTGAGAGTGGTGAGAGATGATGTTTCTTATACCGTATCACTTGGTTGTGCGGGCGACGACAACTGGGATTGGAAGAAGATGTTTACAGGAGTTCAGATACCTGGTATATTCCGGACTGGTTCACATTCAGATACAATATATGCCGGTTAATAAAAAATTCTCCCGATAGAAAAAAAGGGAGAATTTTTAACATCCGAAAAAATTCAATGGTTGATTTATAAATATTTTTCAGACGGTTCCAGTATACGGTGAGTTTCTCTTTTTATCCATTCCCCTGTATTGAGTCCAACCACTCCTCCTATGAGTCCCGTAGTGGGTATTGCAAGGACAGGAGGTAATACAAGACTTCCAAGGGCAGTGCCCAGAGCCATTCCCGTAAGTCCTGACATAAATTCCCACCCTTTTGTATCGCTGGCAGCTTTCAATGTATTGCCTATAAAGGTGGTCTTTACCTGTTTATCGGGAAAGAGAGTTTTATCAGGTTCCGTTATGACAGGAGGAGCATTTTCTATTATTCCTGCTGAGCCCAGGGCAAAACCTGCCGCATTCGGTATGTTGGCTCCCGGATTATTTACTATATTCGGTATAATCCATTCATTTATTTTTCTCTCTTCAGGCAGTACTGAATTTATCATACGGACCTGATTGGAATAACAGCTGTTTCTCAGGGTGTTGTAATAATCATTGCTTCTGTCTTTAAAGGCTTCTTCAAGATTTTTTTTAAGTAATTCCTTTTTTTCTTCTTTACTTAAATTCAGTTTATATCTTATCAGTTTATGACCTGCTCTTCTGCAGCCTTTCTGAACAAAATCTTCCCATGTGCCGAGCTGATATATATTTTTAAATTTATTTTTCATTCCGTCTATGAGGCTGTAGCTCTGCCCTTCTTTCAATCGTGCTTCTATGGAAAGAACAAGTCCGTTTGAGGTTTTCCCGTCAGATGTCGTTATTTTTCCGTCGTCTTCAAACT
>JBEHWP010000681.1:0-3808 GCA_040217665.1 Vulcanimicrobiota bacterium | reverse complement strand
GCTACCTTGTCAACTAATTTATTGTCTACAATCTCTTTCGGTGTATATCCTGCTTTTACAAGAGCGTTCCATACACAATTGCTTTTATTGCTTCCTTTTGACCATTTTTCCATTTTTACTGAATGAGAAGAACCGGAAATTTCCATTGACATATTAATCACCTCTATAAAAAATTATAAACCCTGTTTAATATATACCGACAAAAAAATTAAAGTAAAGGTTTTATTTGAAAATTTATATGAGAATCGTGACGGGTAACGCGTTACGCGTTACGGGACATCGGATTCTCATTATGCCAGTAAAAATACTGCATGATATAACTGGCAACTCCTGTATAAATATAATATTTTTTTTGATTACATGCAAGTTACAAAGTGGTTACAAAATTTTTTATACTGAAAAACAATAGAGTTCAGGGTTCAATCCTGAACTCTATTGTTTATTACTGATTACTGTTCACTGTTCAATCTCCCCAGAGTTTGCTCCAGAGTTTTTTTGCTCCGTTCCCTATGGCACCTGCTGTACCACCTATTACATCGTTTGCTACATCATAGGCCTTTTTTGCTCCGTCTGCTGCGACAGAGAGAACCTTCTGGCCTCCGTCAATTACGGCATTACCTACTGTCTGGGCTCCGTCAACTACGGCATTGCCTGCTTTCTGGGCTGTATCTATGGCAGTATTTACGGCTTTCTTTGTTCCGTCAACCACTGTATCACCGAGTACGTCTCTGGCACCGTCAAGTGCTTCGTTTACTTTTGCCTGTTTTTTATCTATTGCTGCGTTGCCACCTGACTGTAAACTGTCAACAGCTTTATTCCCCGCTCCCTGAACAGTATCTATCCCTTTGTTGGCTGCTCCGGCAATTGCAGGAGCGTTTTTCATAGCCAGGGCTGTAGCCACGCCTACAGGGCCTCCTACTACACCTGCAGCTACTGCGGCAGGATTGTTCTTAATATCTTCATACTTGAGGTCTGCACTTAATTTTACATCTGCTCCGCCTATACCAAGATAACCTCCCAGTTCCAGGTCGGCATGAAGTCCTTCTTTATCTGCCTTGAATCCTCCGCCCACTACTGCACCGGCAGAAGGGCCTGCACCGAATTGGACTTCTGCGCCAACACCGCTTCCTGCTTTTGTTTTTGCTTCACCTGAGACAGAACCGTAAGCTACTGCTTCTGCTTTTGCACCTGCTCTGAACCCGACGTCCACTCCATCTCTGGATATATCTGCTTTCCCGCTGAGTTCTGCATCTGCCGAGGCATTAAGGCCGCCTCTTGCACCGATTTTTGCACTTCCTGCATCAGATGTTATTTCTCCTTCCACACCTGCCGACAGGTCTGCTTCTGCATATGCTTTTGCGCTTCTTTCTACTGCTACTCTGTCTTTACTGATTTCAGTCTCTGATTTTATGCCACCTTCCACTTTCGCACTGGCACTGAGATCGCCTTTACCTGTAGCTTCCACATCGCCAACTTTTATGCTTCGGCTCCCTTCGAGTTTCGCCTCCGCTTCTGCAGAACCTGATATTTCGGCTGCAGCTTTATATTTATCGTCTGTCTGTTCATATTCTGACGAAATCTTACCTTCTGCCTCTGCAGATGCAGATGCTTTCTTTTCAGTTGTATGTTCTACTTCACCTGTTTTATGGGTTTCTGTAGAACCTTTTTCTCTTGATGCTTCGGCTTTTCCTGACGTTTCACTCGAAGTTTTTACTCCCTGTTCACCTGATTCATAACTGGAGGTGCTCTTTGTTTCTGCCTGAGATTTTGACGAATTTATTTCTTTAATATTCTGCCCTGATTCCGGTTTTTTTACAGTTTCTACCTTTGTTGTTTTAGCGGTTTCCCCTGTACTTCTGGTTTTCTGTATTTCTTTAGTTTGTTTACTGGATGTACCTGTCCGGGATGATGCTTTGGTATTTCCTTTTTTTGAAGATGCTTTTTTACCTGTAATTTTTTTTGAAGCTTTTGACTGAGAACCAACCAGAGCCTGTGATTTTACAGGGTCTTTGCCCGGTCTGGCCGGTGTTATTCTTTCCTGTTGTACCGTTTCCGGCTTATGAACCCCTTTTTCTTCTGCCACAGGAGCTGTTTTACCTGTTTGCTGTGACTTCTGAGTATCTTTAGAATAAGTTTTCGCCTTATTCTGTCCTGACTTTATGCCTGATTTCTGACTTCCTGATATGGAACCTGCTTTTTTATTTTTAACGGAAGAAATAACCATGATTTTTCCCCTCCTGATGTTATTCTAAAATATATATACCTGAATTTATATAAAAGTAAACAGGTTAAATTATTTTTTTTCCTTGACTCTTTTGTTTTTATTCACTACAATTTAAGTGTTACAGGTGTTTGGTGTCGGGTTTTAATTTTCTTAACACGACACCTATAACCTGATTTTAACTTATGTGAGAAATATGACAGGAGCAAGATAAATCGTGAAACTTCATGGTTTTATTAAAGACATAGAATTATTTCTCCAGGATAAAATAGGATTCGTCACATTTTTAAATAAACTGGATGATACGGAAGAAGAACTTCTGGAACTGGAAGAAAAAAAAGGTGACCTGAGAACTATTATAGTAAAAGCTCTGGAATTTATGGATAATATTCGTATAATGATTGATTCTCCATCTTTTAAAAAAGATAATCTCAGGAAAGAATTGGAAAAACTGTCACTTCTTATAAAAGAGCTTCCCCTTAAGGAAGAGAGACAGTTTATGACATCAAAACCTGATTTCGAAGCTCATCCCGGCATGAAAGCAAGATTACCTTCAGTATCTGCTAAACCTAAAGAACCTGTCGATTTTATAAAAGATCTAAAAAGAATCCGAGAAATAGACAGAGATACCATTCTTGATAAACTGGACTCAGTAGAAGAATATCTTCTGGAAAAAGAGGAACTCTGTGCAATCAATAAACCTGAATTCAGAAATGTTATAATTACTGCAATGGAGATTGTAGATAATATTCGTATAATTCTGGATGAACATGATGAACTCGATGAAGAATCTCTCAGAATTGAGACAGGTAAATGGATTAGAATAGAACATTTTTTGAAAACCGAAACTGTTCCACCGGTACATAAAGTTACCACTCCCGTTGCTCCAGGTCAATCTAAAATCTCTCACGGTAAAGAAATCATAAAAAGTGAGACTCATGGTAAGAATTTATCCGGCTTTATGGTGGCAAAGCCGGGTTTTGAAGCCCATCCCGGTATGAAAGAAAAATTACCTTCAATCCAATCACCTCAGATTAAAGAAATAGAAGGTTTTTCCAGAGATATTAAAAAGTTTCTTTCAGGCCAGTTAGAGAAAGATATAGTCCTGGATAAAATGGAAATAGTAGAGGAAAATCTTCTGGATATGGAAGAATTTGCTGTGAATTCCGGTGTGAGAGGTGTTATCGTGGAAGCTCTGGAGGTGCTTGATAATATCCGTGCTTTTGTTGATGAATCCCCTTTCTTTGATGACGAAGAGTTTGGTTCTGAAATTGACAGATGGGTAAAGCTTGAACATGCTCTTAAAAAAGAACACACTCCTCATACTGTGCCTGAAAGAATAAATCATGACAGTAAAGACACTTATTCTGATATATTGAAAAAAGCTACTTCTTCTGAGGTTTCTTCAACAGATGAACTGTTAAAAAAAGTTGAATCCCAGCTTCAGCCTGAGAAGAAATTTATTTTATCCAGACCGGAATTTGAAGCCCATCCCGGTATGAAAGACAGGCTCCCTGTAGAGAAACATGAAGTTATATCTTCTGAAGATGAGAAAAATTCACCTCTATATATTTTTCTCCAGGTTCT
>JBEHWP010000680.1:0-3809 GCA_040217665.1 Vulcanimicrobiota bacterium | reverse complement strand
TTTGCACCAAGTCCGAAAATTCCCCTGCTTCCTTCATCAATAATCTGTATATCTACTTCATCTTCAGTTACACCTAATTCCAAAATAGCTTTTTCAGTTGCTTCTTCAACAGTTTTTCCTGTTTGTTCTACTTCTCTCATTCCTATTGACCCGGACTGACATAGTATCAGTTATTTTCTGGCAGATAAATTATTCAGATAAACTACTTCTACATGATTTTCATCTAAAGCCTTATTTTACGCCGCAAAAAATGAAATTTCCTGTACCCTTAAATTATTCAGATAAACTGTATCTATATAGTTTTTATCTAAAGCTTTATTTTACGCCATTTAAAATGAGATTTTCTATAACGTTAACATATGTCTGAAATATAAGAATATTTACTTAAACCGGGTAACCCTCCTTTACAAATAATCTCTGTTTCAGGTGAAAATTGTATTAACATATCGGGAAGATTATCTATGAATTAATCATAAACTTGAAAACTGACTATTTTTTCCGCTTCTTCTTTTTAGCTGTATGTCCTAAAATCGCTGTTTTCTTACTTTCTTCCTTACTTTCTTCTGTAATTTCTTCTTTATCTTCTTCTGCAACATCTCCAACACTGATATCGGTAACTTCATCTTCTTTCGCAACTAAATTCATTATTATATATTGCTGCACAATACTTAAAAGGTTGAATACAAGCCAGTAAAGTATAAGTGCAGACTGAAATTTATACATAATAAAAGTAATAAATACTGACATAAATATAGCTGTAGATTTTTGAGCTCCAAAGCCTGTCTGTGGTGTGGAACTCATAGTTATCATCTGTGACAGATACATACTAAGACCATAAATTATTACCAAAGGGAGATCCGGTGTGGCAAGACTGTCTCCAAATAAGGGGATAACCTCACCCATAAAGGTAAATTTTGGTACCTGGTCCGGTGGCATACAACCAATCCATAAAAATTTCGCGCCTGCAAATTCAGCTTTAAAATGGTCAATAGTCTTATATAAAGCATAGATAATCGGCATCTGAATGAGTAAAGGGAGACAGCCTCCTAAAGGATTGACTTTATGAGTTTTCCAGAGTTCCATCATCTTCTGGTTCAATTTTTCCGGTTCATTTTTATACTTCTCCCGCAGCCTGGTCATTTCCGGCTGAATCTTCTGCATATCCTTCATCGATTTGTACTGCTGATTGGTAAAATAAAGCAAAGACAGTTTTATAGCAAACGTAAAAAGTATTATGGAATAGGCATAATTTCCTGTAATCTGATAGAAAAATTTGAGAATATCTCCTAAAAAAATACTGATACTATCTAACAATAGCTTTTCTGGTTAATCAAAATATGAAAACCAGTATCCCCCTTTTTAAAAAATTTCTTTCAGAGTCTGCAATCAACTCTATTCAACAGGATCATGTCCTCCTCTGCAGAAAGGATTACATCTCAATATCCGCCATGTAGCTTTCAGCCCTCCTCTAATTACACCATACTTTTCCAATGATTGAACAGCATATTCGGAACAGCTGGGATAAAATCTACAGACAGGCGGCATATAACAAGAAATATACTTCTGATAAAAACGTATAAGTTTTATCAGAATCAACTTTAGCATTTGTACAGTCCACTCTTCTTAAAAAGTTCTGCAAAACATTTTAGAATGTCGTTCAAGCTGGATTTCAATACTGCTTTTCTGGCAACAAAAATTATATCATATCCATCAGTCAAATGTTCAATATAATAACGATAGGCTTCTCTAAAAAGTCTTTTTATTTTATTTCTTACAACAGCTTTACCCAGCTTTCTGGTCACAGAAAAACCTGTTCTATTATAATCCAGATTATTGGGGTATATATATATAACTGCTAAATTACTTGAAAAAGAAGTGCCATCCGTATAAGCTCTTTTAAAATTCTTATTAGAAGTTAAAGAAACACTTTTTTTCCTAACGAATACCTCCTTTCATGAGAAACCACAAAACATGCCGGATAGTTTTTATAAAAATCTTATCAAAAATCTATCAGTCAAATTCTTTCTCTGAATAAAATTAACGCTTCTTTAAAATAACTTATAAATCATCTAATCGTCAGGATTTACAGGACAATCAATCTTTAAAAGTTATAATACTCAGGTAGTTTTAAATACAACACCGGATAATCTGTGAGTTTATCTCCTCCCGTGATGCGTTACCTGTTATGCATCACGACCATAACCGGTGGAGTCTCTGTCACAGGTCATTTAAACGGTTAAGCTTTTTCTGCCTTTACGTCTCCTGGCCTGTAACACTCTACGGCCGCCATTGGATTTCATTCTTGAAAGAAATCCATGGGTTCTTTTCCTTGGTACATTTTTGGGTTGATACGTTCTTTTCAATCTACTCACCTCTTCAGAAATTTCTCAATTTCTGCTGCCCGAGTTCAGCAATATTAATTCCCTCATTTTAACAAAGATAAAAATACTTGTCAATCATGAGACCGGTGATTGCGTTTAAAGATAGTGTTTTTTTTACGACAGTTAGTTTTATTTTTACTGGAAATCCCACTTAACTTTGTAAATCTATTAATCAGTGAATAGTGAGGGGCGAATAGTGAAAACCAGGTAAAATCCATTTTTTTTAACTTTTAACTTTTAACTTTTCACTCTGAATATTCTACGATAAATTTCTTTTTCCAGTGTATATAAAATTAATTAAATGTCTCAAATTTCAGGTTTCTGGTTCTGTGTTCTGGATATTCTTAACCCATCACCCAACTCTCTCTTCACCTATCGTGCTCCGTAACGCGTAAGGGGAGCAAAACCCTCATGTATTTTTGGGAATACTCTTTTACAAAGAGCGGTAATTAGAACCTATCCGAAAAGTAAAATCACCTGCCATAAAAAACACTATCTTAATTATATTAACTTTTTTAACAAATTAAACTTTTTTATCATACAAAAAAACTAAAATAAAAAAAATAGAATTTTTGTTCGATTTTTCCACAAAGTTATCCACAAGTTATCCACAACTGTGGATAACTTGTGGATAACTTCTTTCAACGATTAAATCTTGCACAGGTAAGAATACAGTATGCATGAAAAAAAATTAACTTCTCAAACAAGAAAATACACGTAAAAGCCTTATAATACATAGATTTATTCTGAAATTAAATTCTAAAAAACAGGGGGGTATAATAAAAGTTATCCACAGGTTAAAGACAATTACCTGTGGATATGTGGATAACTTTAGAAAGAGGAATTAGAAATTTTTTAACGAATAGCATGATGTAACGGGGGCTAACTATTATTTTTATAAATTAATTCTATAGCACCAGAATAAATCTGGCGGTGATAATTTTATGATAAATATTATTGACAATTCCAATTTCAATGAAATCTGGCAGGAAGCGCTTCCTCTACTGGAAAAAGAACTTGGCACGGCAACATTTGAAGCATGTCTGAAGAGTTCGAAACCGGAATTTTTTGATAAGAACAATCTCAAAATCAGTGTGGCAAACACATTTGCCAGGAACTGGCTGGAACAGAGGGAAACTAAAAAATTAATTGAGACAACCCTGGCATCACTGAGTGGACAAAAAATAAGCATATCCTTTACAATTGACTCTGATGCCATTCCTCAAAAACCTCAGCAGAAACTCATTATAGAATAGAATTATCCTGCAACAGGTCAGGCAAAAAAAACGTTAATCCATAACAATAACTTGTATCCTAAATATACCTTTGCAACTTTTGTCGTAGGCAACAACAATTCTCTTGCCCATGCTGCATGCCTTGCAGTATCAGAAGCTCCTGCCAAGGTTTACAATCCTCTCTTTATATACG
>JBEHWP010000679.1:0-3820 GCA_040217665.1 Vulcanimicrobiota bacterium | reverse complement strand
CACTTTTTAACTTAAAACCTGCAAAATAATAAAATTTGTTTAAATTATATACTATTTGTGTGACATATGGCGTCACACTTAAATTTAACTGTTTAAATTATTTTTTGAGGTAATGAGTAGAAAATTTTTCCTGACTGTGACATCCCCTGACACACAGTAATGTTAATCTTGTTTTAAGAACGATTTATTACTCTGAAGGAGGTTATTTATTATGAAAAAAGGATTTTTTCTCCATTTTATCTTACTATCTTCAATCTTTCTGTATTTATTCACATTGACAAATTTTCAATCAGATGCATCAGGCTGGAACCACAGATATTTCATTCGCTTTGACGGGCTTTACCGGGACTGGCCGCCGCAGAAATTTATCACTCTCGGTATGAGGGCTGAGAATGCTATAGGGATGATGGGCCGGCATGGAGGAGAAACCGGCAGTGTCGTAAGTTACCTGGTAGTTCCCGGCATAAATAATTCTACTTTTGAACCGAATGATTTTTTATTTTCAAAAAAACAGGGCTGTGTGGATATGATTGTTGTGATGAACCCTTTGATAACTACCCTGAAGGGTGTTGGCCCCGGATCTACATGCGGTCAGGTATGGGATGCTCACGGATATGATTGCACTATTGCCACACATCCGGCTCTGGGCACAGGTTTTTATTATGCCCAGGGAAATTACAGAATATTTTTTGCCGTTAATTATTACAGCTCTCCTTCAAAAGAATTAATTATAAAATCTGTGGCAGTTTATTAAACAGGACTTAACGAGCGTATCGAAGCAATCCTGTTATTACAGGGATTGCTTCGGAACTATCGCTCTATATCTGTTGCCTCACCATTTTTTTCATAATATCATTTCCTTTACATTATAATCATCTCTTCCACTGAGACATAAGCCTGGCAAGTTCTTCATTGCTGGCCTGTTTCCCCGTATCCTTCCCTTTATCCCTGACTGTCTCTTTCCCTCTTTTCACTTCTACTTTCCCGGCAGGTTTCTTATCAATAACCATTCTCTCTACAGGCTTTTTCTCCGCAGTTTTCCTGCTTAAATCGGTAATCTTTATCCATCCGACAGGTAAAATCCCTTCTCCCGGTCTTTCCATAATGAGCTTTCTTGATTTTGGATATTCGGTAAAATTTAATCTGTGTCTTGCAAGATTGAGGGCATCTCTGAGGAATTTAAAATCTTCCTCTCCGAGAATATCCTTTATGAGTAATCCCACTGTCATCTTATGCCAACCTGAACCCTGTCCTATAGAGAGATAGGCAGTATTATCTTTTGCATCTCCCACTTCCTCGATGAAATTCTTATAAAATTCCCTGACTTTAACAGGATATCCACTTTTAAGGTTTTCAAAAAACCACATCTCATGATCCAGAATATCCATAGTAAAACAATTTATCATTTGAAAAAGTTTTTTTATATCCATTGAGGATGAATGTTCCCAGGATATGGTATATTTGAATTTATCATGGAATACATCTTTATTTACATTTATATGTCCTTCCAGTAAAGTTCCTTTATTGATTGTTTCATAAACTGTTTTATAACCTTTATAATTATACATACTGTATGTGTCTACAAGGTTAAGTGACATGCAGTCTTCAGAAGGGAAAAAATCCTGAACAGTAAGAAATTTAAATAAATCTTTCTGTGCATCATTCGCTCTGTCACAGTTACCTGTAAATGGAGCAGAGAGAAAAGATGCATATTTAAATTTCCGTTCAAGCCTCTTTTTATCATCAAAAGAACCGCCTCTGGCGTCATAAAGCCATTCCTCCATCTGCTTCTTTACATGATTTTTATCTTTCCTCAATACATTATAAAGAAAAGCAGTCCTTATGGCTCCTTTGACAGAACTTCCCGGTATATATGGCGTTCCTGTCAGATCGTCTTTAATATGGCTTTTAACCGACATTTCCGGCTTCTTTGCCTTAATAGAATCTTCCAGTATCTTCTTTATCAATACGGAAGACTTTACCGAATATTTCCAGCAGTCTCTATCTGTTCTATCATTATTTAAAAAATTTGACAGAGAAAATTCTCCCGGATTACTATTTACCTTTCTATAAAACTCTTCAACCCTTCCGGATTTCTTTCGGAAATATTTTTGCACGTCAAAAACTGCAAATCTGTCGTCTGTAAGGACATAATCAAAAGGAGTAATTTCCTCTCCTTTACCGATAAAAACCGGTGTAACAGCTTCTATTCTGATCTGTGTCATGACAGCGCCCCCTTTACCATGTAGCCATAGCCATATTGCCAGACTTTATAATTCAGATCCTTTACTATAACATTTTCTCCGTAGAATCCTTCTTTAACAGGAAGAAGAGAACCTTCTTTTAACATAAGTACAGTCTTTTTCCATATATCTGTAGAAGGGGAATAGGCGCTTTCTATCCGGCCTTTTCTTTTTACCGGTTCATAGGAACATTTTTCTTTTTCCGATTTCATAAGTGTTTTATCTTCTTTATTCAGATATAATAGAGAAAGGTTTATGGCTCTATCAGGATTTTCCGGTTCTTTTATAATCTCTTTATCTATAAATTCTGCAGTAAAATGTCCTTTCCCTGTTGAAGAATCTCCTCCTATGCCTCTTTCACAGAGCCAGTTAATAGCTCCAATTAATTTTCTCTCAAGGCTTTCCTTGAAGATGTTAATAAAGAAATAAATACCTCCGTCCTGTACGAATCCTTCCTGTGAATAGAAGATATTTTCCGAATTATCTGACAGTCTGTTTATCGTATTATGAGGAATATCTTCGAATTTTAATTTTTTTAAATAATCCTCTTCTTTTATATTTCCGTATATTTTCTCATATGGTTCGCCATTTATGAGTCTGTTAAAAAGATCAGACGACAAATATTGAATCTTCTTTAAACCCTTTGCTTTTTTTATTTCTTCCGGAGAATTTCCCGGGTCTATACTGTCTGTAAGAGGTTTCGGAAGAAAATAAGTATCTCTTTTCCACGGAAAAGCAGAAGAAATAATAAAGGGCGGTTTTCCGTCCCTGAAACTCTGGAGAACTTCTACTAACAGATTCTCGCTGTAAAGTATGGAAAGGCCCCAGCATATGCCTCCGAATATGGTATCGGAGCGGGGAAGAGTCGAACCTTTAAATAGAGACAAAGGTTTTAATTTTACAATCATGTTCCTTCATCTCCTTAATTTATATTCAGTTTTGCTTTTATGGTTTTTACAATATCTTCCGCTTTTATTGACTGAAGATCGTCAGGTTCAGTTTTTTCGCCCGGTACAGGAGGTTTCTCATAGTCTGCCACCTGTTTTATTTCTATCTCTTTATGGAGTTTAAATTTTATGCTTCCTGCTCCCCGTGAACCTCCGCCGCCGAGGGCGGATTCTTCCATTAATTTCAGTACTGTAATGAGATCTTTTAAATTTTCTACATCTACAGAGCCTTTATCATCTATATCATATACAGAATAGATCATTTCAAAATTGAATTCTGCTCCCTTTGGTATTCTCTCCAGAGAACGGGGGCCTGAAAGAGGTTTTGATGTTATTCTGTTAATATTTACCTCTGTTTTTATTTCAGCAGCAACACCTTTCTGTTCTTTTAATATATCAAATTTCTTTATTGTTTTTTCATTGGGAAAGGAGTCTCTGACTAAAATTCTTGTAGGGCCTGTTTTTCTTTTATCAGAATTATCTGCACCTGTGCCGAATATTCTGCATACAGGACAGTTTTTATCATGACATTCGTGAATACCACCGGGTTTACCAGTATCTATTTTATCTTTTGCCCATTCCATTATGGTTCTGAGTTTCCCCTTAAGACTTGAGCCGGGAATATAGGGA
>JBEHWP010000678.1:0-3820 GCA_040217665.1 Vulcanimicrobiota bacterium | reverse complement strand
AAATTATTATAAGGATCCATATGAATGACTATATCACCGCTGCTCAGAACAGTAAAACTGCCTCTGTCCCCTATAATACTTGTTTTCCCTGTTGTTACAACTGCTCCAATTCCGTTTAATCTGCCCCTGAGGTCTATATCGGCATTGGAATAAATTATCCTGTGCTTTCCTTCCCTCGTATCGAAGATGATTTTTGGTGCCAGTTCTGTAGATACTTCTGTCGGTGTAGGCACCACACCTCCTCCCTGTGCAGTTGGTACAGGTGTTGAAATACCGGCAGTTGCTGTAGGAAGGGGGGCGACTGTACCGGTTGGAACTCCTCCGGGACCATTGGGCGTTTCTTTCGGACTTCCGGCAGTTGCTGTAGGAAGAGGGCCAATTGTACCGGTTGGCTCTCCGCCATTGCCATTAAGCGGTAAAGGTGTCGGGGTGGGAGGTACAGGTGTTACTGTCGGGAATTTAGTTTTGACAGGTGTTGGATTGCCACCAGGCCCGGTCCCGGTCCCGGTCCCGGGGCCATTCGTATCGGCAGCATAAGCAGCAGGTATATCCATAATCTTTACTATTAAAGGTATGTCTGCTATATCTTTATCTCTGTCTTTCATTCCTGTCAGATTATATGTTTCATTTGAATATTCAAATTCTATGGTAAGAGGTGTGGAACCGTTCTGAGGAACATAAATGGATTTTTTTATAATCATATTACCCCATGAATCAAATTCCGCCCAGTCTGAACAGTCATAAGCTGCGCCATTGCATTCCATTCTGTAGTCATAGTATCCATCGTTCCGAAGCTCTCTTTTTACAGTATATACTCCCGGAGAGACTTCTGAAATTACATCAGGATTCTGTGGCCTCTGGCTGAGTATTTTGGCTATAGGAATTCTTCCGAAATGAATTATCTACTATTTTCGTATTATTCGGGTCATAATTTTCTATTTTTGCTTTACCGCAGGATACAACTTTACCTCCGTAGAGATTAACAGGGACTGTAGTAGGAATGGCAACGCTCGGATCTTTACTGGTATTACTGATAATAAGTCCTTTAGTATCATCTGAAATTCCTGTATCTTCATAACCTGTGGCATTTTTTATAACATAAGGACCTTCTGCAGAAACATTACTGTTTGTAAAATCTCCTCTCATCATAACGGCTCTTACGTATTTAACCCTGTTATTTGCCTCTCCTCTCACTATTACTTCTGCAGTAAAGGGAGGAATGTTCCCTGAAGGTTTAAGACTTCTTGTAGATTCAATCCCTTTCCTCAGGTTATTATAAGAACAGTAGTCCTTTGCCGGATTAAAGGTAATATAAAAATTTCCTCCCACCTCCGGTAGAGAAACTTTTGAATATTTGTATCCACTTCCATCTTCATCATTTATGTCACCGGTCCAGTCAGGATTTTTATTCATCTGACTCAGTGCATAGGCTATACCTGCTTCTGCTACCTGCATTGCTGAATTATTGTCAATATATCTTCCTGTCATAAAAGTACTGTTTGTAAGTATAAACACCATGGATACCATTATCATTACCAGTATTGATACAATCACAATAGTAGATATAAGTGCTATTCCCTTTTTTTTCACAGAAAACACTCCCTCCGTAAAATATAGAAAAAAAACCCCTCTCTATATTAAAGCAATAATATAAAAATATGTCAAGGTGTGATAATAATTTTTTAATTTTTAATAAAATATTTTACAAATCATTATAATTTATAAATCTTACTGTCTTTATACCATTCCCAAAGAGGCCGGTAAGAACAGGATCTGCGCAGGAATTACCATAAGTATCAATTTCTCTTTTTATTTTTTCTATCAATTCCACAGAATAAATTCCGCTTAACTGCCAGAAACTGTCTGATACTCCATGGGATATTAACAGTATCTGTTCTGTGGCAAACCCTGATGAAACCAGTCCGTAAGGAACTGTAACATTTTCTATACCTTTAATCTTCTGTTTTGTTATATATTTTACTTTTTTTGTACTTTCTATTATTTTTAATGGATGTAACGATGGCTCTTTTTCAAAATAAAGAAGATTTTTCTGTGATAGGTCTGTAATTTGAAAATGTCCATAATAAAAATTCTTTACTTTTACATGATCCATATAAAGATTAAACCACGATATTTTTCCTTTTTTATCTGTAATTTCCATCAGTAAAGGGTTACTGCTGGGACTTACATGTATATGTTCTCCCGTATAATTCATTCCATTTATGATACCTGTGTCTTTAAAGAGAAAATTATGTCCCTCAAATATTCCTTCTACAGAACGGTATTCTCCGACGGAATCCATAGGCCTGAATCTGCCTGCAAGTTTATCTGTGCAGAAGATTTCATTTTCATTTTGAAGAAAAACAGGGCCGAATAGAAGGCTTTTATATGGCAGTTCACCGGCACCTGTGCCGTAATGTTTCCCTCCTGTTATAAGAGGAGAAAAAAACTCTGCATCTGAGAGCATATGTTCAGGATTTCCTGTGGCTATCTCTGTGGCAGTATTGACGACAGGTTTTTCGTTTATATATACAGGGCTGTCATATTTCCATATATTATAAATAAAAGCCCATTTCCCCTGTCCCAGATAGACAAATCTGTGATCTTCTCTGCAGATATGTTCTCTGGCTCCCGGCAGGAAATGTATTTTCCCTTCTTCTTCAAGTTTTTCCATTTCACAGTAAAGAAATTCTTCTCTGTCAAATGAAGGATTATTTTTGCTCATCAGGTCTATCAGGTCATTAAAATTATTACAATCAGATAAATTATTTATATCCAGAGAAAATAATGCTGCATCACTTAATACTTCCACCCTGTCTGTGCCGGGATATTTCCTCTGTCCGTATCTGGCAGAACAATAAAGTTTATTTTTTATCCTGGCAAGTCCTCCGTTAAAGAACATCCTGTCTATGTCAGGAGATCCTGTTATGAGTAACGGATAAATAGTCATGATAATACCTGCTTTCTTTAAGTATATGTAACGCGTAACGCGTGACAGATGGTTCGTGATGCGTGACGCGTGATGCGTGATGCGTGATGCTTGATGCTTGATGCTTGATGCATAATGCGTGTTTTTACCGGTACCGGGCGAATACAGGGGGCGACCCTACTCTTCACCCTTCACCCTTCACCCTTCACTATTTACTTTCCTCTATCATTTTTTCTCTCATATTAAAAAGGGTTTTACTCAGACCGATTCTGTATATATGAGGGTTTTCGAGTCTTTTATGTCCTTCATGTAACCTGGAAAGATTTTTTAGAGTATTTTCTCTTATTTTGAGAGTATCTTTCATCGGGCCGTCATATATGATATTTCCTTTTTCCATAACCTTTACCTGCATTAATTTTGAGGATATTCCTCTGACCATAGTATGAAGGTGTCTGTATGAAGGATCATAAAACGTATAATTCAATCTGCTTTTAGATTCTTCCAGTTGTTCGTCATGGATCATTACATCTGCTTCATATTGATGTTTTTTGTTTATAAGCCTTATGTCCCATTTCGGGCCCGGTATGGTGGTTTTAGTTACATTTCCAGATAGTTTTATTGTTGGCATAATTGTTCCGTCAGGAGCGATTTTAAAGGTTTCTTTATAGACACATCCCAGGGAGTCCGGAGGTGTTACTGCTCTTGTCCCCACACCCCATACTTCCAGCTTTGCTTTCTGTATATTTTTCATTGATTGAATCTGATATTCATCAAGATCATTGGAAGCTATGAGTTTTACATCTTCAATACCTGCCCTGTCCAGCATTTCTCTTGCTATTTTACTTCTTTCCGCCAGATCTCCCGAATCATCTCTTATAAGTATTACCTGGT
>JBEHWP010000677.1:0-3839 GCA_040217665.1 Vulcanimicrobiota bacterium | reverse complement strand
GATTACAAAACCCTTCTTCAGGAAATAAGCCAGAGCCGTTATCACTGTCTCCCTATTTATAAAGTAACAGAAGAACTTGGCCCTGAACATGAGAAAACCTTTCATATAACTGTTTATGTGAATAATATTCTTATGGGGAATGGCCTTGGCAAAACTAAAAAAGAGGCAGGACAGCTTGCGGCACAGGAAGCAATTAAAAAACTTAAGGCTTTATGCGAAGGAAATGATTAAGAGGATATTTTTTCTGGTATGTTGCTTTTTATTTATAAATTCTATTTTGCCATGCTTCGGTCAGACTAAAAAGTTTTTCCCCGTTAAAGGCAGGCGAATTGTCTGCAGGGACCATAATCTGAAGAATACAAAGAAGTCTCAGAAAAATAACTCTGAAGAAGAAAAAGATACCAGTGTATTTATTCCTTCCAAGCCTTTTTTTGATCTAATAATTGTCGGCCTTGCAGAGGGAAGTGTCACAGGTTTTTCAAAAACAGGAACGATGGCGGAAGAACCTGGATTTAAGGACGGATTTGATAGCAGGGGAAGGGTATCAATTTATGTAAGAGGAAAAGTGGCGGGAAAATATGGAATAACAGTAAATTATGATTCTGAAGATGATGGTGACAGACTATTTGATAATCTTGATCCTGATAAGCTGTATCCTCTGTACGGAGACGGAAGTAATTACTATAGAGACGGTCAATCGAAAAATAAAGTTTATGTCAGAGTAGATATAGATAAGTCTTACCTTATGTACGGAAATTTTTCCGCAGGTTTTACAGGCACAGAATTTTCTTCTTACAACAGGACTGTTCCCGGCGTAAAAGGTCATTACGAAAATTCCTCTATGAAACTTACACTTCTTGGTTCTACTGCCAATCAGACTGCCAGAGAAGACGAAATAAAAGGTAATGGCCTTTCAGGTGTTTTTTTTCTCTCAGGAAAAGACATTCTTGAGGGAAGCGAACGTATAAGGATAGAAACCAGAGATAGAGATATTCCAGATTTAATAATAAATTCTCAGGTGAAAATGAGAAACAGAGATTATACTATAGATTATGACAGGAGGACAATCATATTTAAAGAACCTGTTCCTTCTGTAGATGAAGCAGGTAACCCTGTTTATGTAATAGCCGGTTATGAATGTAATGACAGAGAAGATGTTACAAAACTCGGACTCAGAGGTGATATAAATTTTACTCCTTCTTTATCAGGAGGTTTTACTTATGTAAATGAAAATTCCAGAGAAAATTTCGAGGTTATGGGATTTCACAGTAATTTTAAAGTAAAAGACAGGCTCAATATTTACGGAGAATATGCGAGAAGTCGCTCCATGTCAGTTTATGGAGCGGCAGGAAAGCTTGAATTGAGTGCAAATATATCGCCTGACGTCGGATTGAACTGTTTTTACAGAAAAGTAGAAAAGAATTTTTTAAATCCTTATTCCAGAACCATACCGGGTAACACACAATATGGAGTGGAAAGCTCTATTAATTTTGCAGATGATAATTTGATAAAATTCAGTTATATTAAAGGAAAAAATGATATAAAATCTACTGACACCCAAAGGGCTCAGATAGATTATAAGAAGAACATAGGAACAGTTCAGATAAATTCAGGATATGTCTATAAAGATTTTACCTCTTCTGTGAGAAAAAAGACATCCCATATATTAAACTTCGGAATAAAGAAAACATTGACATCCAATCTGTCACTTTTTGCTCTGGAAGAAGTGAACTGGAGTAAGGAAAATTCGGAAACTCATTTTCTTGCCGATTCTACTACAAGTCTCGGTTTAGAATATCTTTTTGAAAACGGAATGACAGGATATTTGAGACAGGATTTTGTAAGAGGTGGTAGATTCGACGGTAACAATACTGTTCTCGGATTTCGATCTCCCATAGGACTCGGAGAAAATACGGAGTTCTACGCTCAATATGGTCTTAATGGTGCAGTAAGCGGTAGAAATAATCAGGCATCTGTGGGCCTTAACAGTAGAATAAACCTTACAGAAGGACTGCTTATGAGATTGAATTATGAGAGACTCTTCGGAAATCAGGATTTGGAACCATCTGAAGCCATATCTGTATCCACCGAATTTCTCTCGTCAGATAGAATAAAAGCAAGTGCCAGATATGAAATAAGAAACGGTGAAACAGACAGGGAAAAATTAATAAGTATATACGGAGATGGTAAGATTAGCGATGATTTAAGTATAATAGGCCGTTTTACCTTCAGTGACCTGGAAGAGGCAGGAGATTACAGCAGAATAGATTCTACCATAACAGCAGGCCTTGCTTACAGACCTCTATGGAATAATAAATTAAACCTTCTCGCCAGATATGATGTAAAACGGTACAGACTTATGTCAGATAATATTGATGCTCTGACATATATTGCTTCTGTAGAAGGTATTTATGAGATTACAGATAACATGGAAATATATGGAAGATATGCATGGAAAAGGGAAGTAAATAAATTAAATAACAGTGCAGATGAAATAGATTTATTTTCTGCAAGACTGACCTATAGTTTTAACGATAGATTATCACTATTTGGTGAAGCAGGTCTTATTCGTTACATGGACAGAGATGAAAGACACCTGGCTTCAATGATGGCAGTAGACTATCTACTCTGGCAGAACTGGGTAGTAGAAAGCGGATATGTTTTTAAACAATTTGAAGATTTTGACGATAATAATAGTACAAGGTCACAGGGGCCTTTTTTGAGACTCGTTCTCAGGTATTAGGTCGGTGGCAGGTAATGAAATTCAGCTATTATTATAGTGTATTTTATAACTCACCGGAATTTAATTAGAGTGAAAAGTGAAAATAACAGAATATTACTCACTATTCACTTTTCACTACTCACTTTTCACTTTATAAGGAGTACCTTATTTATGGATGAAGACAAGAAAATGATTTTAGTTGTAGAAGATGAAAAACCTTTAAGAATAGCTCTCTGTAACCTGCTTCAGGATGAAGGTTTCTGTATCCTGGAAGCAGAAGACGGAAAAATTGCTCTTGAATTGATGAGAGATAACCGTCCCAATCTGATTATAACAGATCTTAAAATGCCAAAGGTAGACGGTATGAAATTACTGAAACGAATAAAGGAAATGGATCAGAGCCTTCCTGTAATAGTTATCACCGCCTATGGTACAAGTTCTACTGCTATAGATGCAATGAAACATGGTGCTTATGATTATATAACAAAACCTTTTGATCTGGACGAAGTACTGCTTACAGTAAAAAGGGCTCTCTCTCATGAAGCACTTGCTATGGAAGTAAAAGCTTTAAAAGACGAACTTTCGGAAAAATACAGAATAGATAATATAATAGGAAACAGCAGCCAGATGCAGGATATATACAAAACTATAGGCCGTATAGCAGAAAGCAAAGCAACAGTACTTATTCAGGGAGAAAGCGGCACAGGTAAAGAACTTGTAGCAAATGCCGTACATTATAACAGTTTACGGAAAAACGGATCTTTCATAAAAATGAACTGTGCCGCTTTACCTGAAACTCTTCTTGAAAGCGAACTTTTCGGCCATGAGAAAGGTTCTTTTACAGGTGCCGTTACGGCAAGAAGAGGTAAATTTGAAGCAGCCCACGGCGGGACTATTTTCCTTGATGAAATAGGGGAGATGAGCCCTATGCTCCAGAGCAAGCTTCTACGTATTCTTCAGGATCAGACCTTTGATAGAATCGGAGGTAATCAGAGTATAACAGTTGACGTAAGAGTGATTGCGGCAACAAATAAAAATCTTGAAGAAGAGGTAAAAAAAGGAAGATTTCGAGAAGATCTCTATTATCGTTTAAATGTAGTGTTTATTCACATACCTC
>JBEHWP010000676.1:0-3844 GCA_040217665.1 Vulcanimicrobiota bacterium | reverse complement strand
GTAAAGCTTTATGAGTTTTTTTCTTGCTTCAGTATTGGAAGGGTCTTCTTTAATGAGGGATGTATATCTTTTAAGAGCTTTTTCTTCTTCGAGGTTTTTCTCTCTTACATTAGTTTTAAATTCTTTTGTCTTTTTTCCTTCATTTCCATAACCTCTATGACCGTAATCTCTGGCAAATTCTGAAACAGAAAAGGTTACTTCTTTCGATTGTTGCCCGGAATATGGTAAAGAAGGAGGCAGTGATACGTTATCAGCAGGTTCTTCTTTTTTCTTAATAATATATTCTGCATAATTCTTTGGTGTTAAATCTTCTTCTGATTCAGCCGGTACATCTTCCGATCTCTCTTTAAAATAAACCCATTTAACACCTTCTTTTTCTTCCCATGGTGCCTCATTTATTTTTACCTCTTCTTTTGATTGAGAAGGGAAAAATAATTCTTTTAACTTATTGGTAAGGCTTCTTGATTTTTTGTGTTGCAAATAGTATTCACCGGCCAGGAAAAATTATGATATATTAGAATGCAATTCCATGCTGGGCACCTGTTAATTTATTTATCGTTTCCTGTATAGCCTGCACTATCCAGGGCTGAACTTCCAGTTTCAATGCATTTGAAAGATAAGGAACTGCTTTGTTATCACCTAAATTGCCAAGAGCTTTTACTACATTATAACGGACTGTGTCATCCGGATCGGAAAGAACCTTTATTAAATGTTCTACTGCCCTCTGATCTCCGAGTTCTCCTAGAGCCCATGCTGCATCAATTCGATTTTCTGCAGAGGTTGATTTAAGTTCTAATACCAGTTGTTCGAAGTTCTTCTCCATTGCATTAACAGTACCGGTTATAAAAAAGGTAGAGATAATTATCGTAAGAAAAAAGAAAATTCCTCTAGTAATATACACAGACGAATTCCTCCTGATTTTTCAAAATATTTCGTTGAGTTGAGCATGGTAAACTCCATATAAAAAAAGTAACAGTGAATAAATAAAAAATTATAACCTTTATTCTGTAAGAATTTTACTTAATTACTTAAAAATTATGCTCAATTTATGAAAGGATATTTCATGAAATAGTTTATTTATTTTACTATACAGGAAAAATAATGTCAAGTTATGTAGCTTACAATTCCAATCAGTTATTCTATTCAGTTACTCTATACGCCAGTATACAGGCTGAAGATAAACAGGTGTTGTACTATAGTTCATTGTAGAATCTGTTACATAGGGATTATATCTGAATGTTACCACACAACCGCTGGCACCTTTGTTTTTAACAACAACGCCGGCATTGTTATGCTTATGGGGATCGGCATTTATTATAATACCTTCAATTGTAATGCTGTTATTGGTACTATCGGTGCATTTATTTTCCAGAGTTATCGCACCATCTGTCGTATAAACAACTCCTTTAAACATATTTCCTCCCGGTAGAGGGGTTGCACTGGTAGAAAGAGTGAAAGAACCTCCATAAATTGCTACTGTATGTGTATTTACAGGGCTGTATATATGCATACTGGAATCTTCCAGCACAATAGGCGTATCTTTAGTAGCAAAGGTAAAAGACTGTGCATCAACAGTAACGTTAGATGAGTTAAGTTCTCCGTCTACAAAAAGACCGGAATAGATATTATCATTAACCTTGATATGCATGGGAGTATCACCTTCAAGATTCATTTCTAAATTACTACCCCAGTGATAGATATTATTCTTACTTACTGTAAGGGTATTATTTTCCCATTTCATACCATCAGGGAGATAAGTTTTCATATCCTTCCAGTCTTTAAAATCGTAAACCTTAATAAACCCTACTTTAAGATAAACATGTACCCAGGCCTTAAGTGTACCACCCTGATTTTTTATCTTTCCAAGGAATTTAACTGTAGCACTCATAAACAGATCAATGCCCAGTTTGGGTACATTTTCATTCATTTCGTGTTCGTCGCCGCCACCTGCTATGGCAAATGCTTTAGCTCTTGCTCTGAGGGTATTATAGTCCAATTTTAAACATTGTTTTGTAGGAACATTACTTACCGGTATGCCTTTTGCTGATTTTATATCGGCAACTGTAGTGGCGTCTCCCACATTTCCGCTGGAAGCAATTGTTGAATGATTTAAAAAAAGTGATACGTTAGAAGCCTTGGAAAAGGTAAAGGGACCTGAATAATTACAATGGATATTACTGGGAAATCTGTCAGGGTTGGCAGTCAGGTGAAGTTCAAGAGGGCTGGTACCGGCATCAGTATTTATAGATACAGCGCCATCACTGTAGAGTGTCATAGGTACAAACTGATAATGTAGAATGGCTTCCACAATTTTACTGGACTTATTACCTCCCCCTGCAGGAACAGTTCCTTTAGATACTACCAGCATGGAATAAGGAGGAATAATCCTGGAATGACCAAAAGCATCTGTAATGGTTGTAGAAGTAGACTTACCTATATTAGAACCATATTCATAAACTGTAAAAGTTCCTCTTCCAATAGTACTGCTATAATCTTTAGTAGCAGGTATATCACTTATAGAACCAAGTGTTTCCAGTTGATATATCATATAGTGAATACCGCTTTCTGCAACATTCAATGCTTCTGTATCATAATAATATCTCATAGACATACTCATATGGGAATAACTATTCATCATAAGAACAGTGCCAAGCCCAAGGAGTATAAAACTTATGCCCAGAGCCGATATGACAGCCATTCCTTTTTTAATTGAATATTTTTTCATTTTTCCAAACAGCTCTTTTCTATTTAATTTTCATAACAGTATTTCTCATAAATATATTTAATGTCTCTACTGCCTTTAATTCTCCCCCGTTTTCTCCCCCTCTGGGGCTTTTGTATCTTGTTTCTATTCGCAATTCACAACAGGAAGGTTCTACCTCCGGTATTTCTATGGAGACATCGTAAATATTTCTTGCAACTACATGAGGTTTCACATGGGGGTCATCTGTTTTATCAAGTATATGTGTAAGATCATCAACGGTCAGGGGAACTTCAAAGCCATATGCATTGGGATCGAAAACCGGCACATAATCTGTTTTCAAAGTATTATTTGTTACAGGAGAAGAAAATGCTCTCTTTAACAAATAGTAGTATGGTTGAGTTGAATTTTTTACTTCCCGGGGAGTCTGTGGATCGACTTCCAGGTAATATATAACATAGGCTTCCCACTGTGGAGCAGCTATGTGAGTATTTGGCTGAGAACCGGATGTACCGCTTCCCAGAGTTGTTAAAAAACTTATTGCTTTTGGTACATCAGTAAGAGGATCATTACAATCACTCAGTGAAGCTCCGTGAGTTCTTCTCAGATCTTTACTGAACCAGGTTATGCCTTTTACTGCTTCTTTTCTTATAAAAGAAAGACCGCTTTCTTCCTTTGAAATTTTGAGGCTGTGGTACATAATTTGAGCAGCTATCCCCATTAAACACAGAAAAATCATGGTACTTATAACAACTTCCAGAAGTGTCATACCCTTATTAATTTTTATTTTTTCACACTTCAATTTCATAAGTCCCTCACGGTGTTTTTGTTGGAACAGCAAGGTAGTTGTGTATATAAGCAGAAAATTTCAGTTCTTTCTTTACGCCCTGTATCTCTAAAGATTTTCCTTCCAGATTTTTATCGTACCAGTATACGCTTATTGTAATTTTTTTCAATCGATTTGTATCATGGAGGTGATCGACAGTATCAACAATTGCCATTTTTCTTAAAAATTTGTAACTATTCAGGTGTAGTTAAATTATAATAAAAATCTTGACATAATACAATAAAAGAAATATTCTATGAATATAATATCGTAAGTTTAGAAAGAGACAAAAATGCTCTTGACATCAATATTCTCAA
>JBEHWP010000675.1:0-3846 GCA_040217665.1 Vulcanimicrobiota bacterium | reverse complement strand
TTTTCTCCTATGATCACAGGGCCTCTGACTATGCTGTTAATAATTTTTGAGTTCTTCCCTATTATTACCTTGCCTGCCACATCAGAATCATTTATATATCCTTCGAGATGGCGGTGTTCAAGTTCAAATGCTCTGTCCAGTACAAGCCTGTTTGCTTCAAGGAGGTCTTCCGGTTCTCCCGTATCTTTCCACCACCCTGTTATCTCAGAATATCTCACAACTTTTCCTTTATTTAACAGATATTGATGGGCATCGGATATTTCAAGCTCTCCCCTGGCACCAGGTTTTATATTATTTACTGCTTCAAAGATAATATTATCATATATATAAAGCCCTGTTACTGCATAATGGCTTTTAGGTTTTACAGGCTTTTCTTCTATTGATATAATTTTTCCGTCTTTAATCTCAGGAACTCCGAAACGCTGTGGTTCTTTCACACAGGCAAGCACTAACTGACAGTCAGGTTTATGAGCTTCGAATTCTTCTATAAAACGTTTCACACCGCCTACTATCATATTATCTCCCAGATAAAAAATAAAATTGTCTTTTCCTATAAAGGACTCGGAAATTTTTACTACATGAGCAAGCCCCCGCGGTTCATCCTGCTCTATATAGGTTATATTGATATCCCATAATGAACCGTCACCGAGAGCAGAAATTATTTCATTTTTCGTATCACTTCCCACTATTACTCCTACATCTTTTATACCTGCCTCAGCGACTGCTTCCAGTGCATAAAACAGCATGGGCTTGTTTGCTATAGGTATGAGATGTTTGTTATTTGTATGAGTTATGGGGCGAAGTCTTGTGCCACGGCCTCCGCTTGTAATAAGTGCTTTCATAAGTAATCTCCTTTTTCTATTTTCTATTTCAAATTTGTATTACCGAGGTAAGCATAAATAATACATATATGCTCTCGTAACGCGTAACGAGTGATGCGTGACGGGAGGAAAACGTTTATTACAGGCTTATGCTCAGATCAATAAAAATTCTTCAAAAGAAAAAAATTCCCTGTTATATTATAATTCTATCTCAAAAATAAAAACTATAATATTTTTGATTTTTTATAAAAAAAGCAGGAGAATCAGACATGTTTTGTGTAATCTTTAACATAAAATAAGACTGCTATGAAATTTAGAGTTTACCTTAAAAAATTACAGGTGATTTTATATAAAGTCGAACATGTTATTAATCGATACATAGAGAGGGATGGCTGCACCGGCTATGAACAATAATGCTTCAGATGATAAAGAGGAAAGCACGTCGAAGGATGAAGATTTTCATGTAGAACACATACTGGAAAAAGCAGAGGAACTCCGTAAAAAGGGCCTTATAGGGGAATCTATTACTTCCTATAACCAGGCATGGGAGTATTTTAAAAATAAAAATAAAGTTGAAAAAGCAGCAGAAGTGTATGAAAAAATCAAATTCCTCAAAGAAGATATTCCTGTCCTCATGTCTATGGCTTCCCTTTATAAAAACACAGATGATTTTGATAAAGCTATTGAATGTTATCAGAAGATTTTAAATATTGACGGCAATCACCGGGAAGCGTTAAAAGAATTCAGTCGATTAAATTTCGAATTAAACAAATATGATTATATTATGCCATGTCTGAAAAAATTATCCATTCTTAAACCGGATGATGTAGAGGTTTTTCTATGGACCGGTTCTGTCCTGGAAAAACATGGAAGAATAAGAAAGGCTGTAACAAATTATCTCAAAGCAGCAGATAATGCAAGAGAAAAAGGCAGATATGAACAATCGAGAGAACTATTAAACAGGGTCTTAAATATTTCCCGGAATAACGTAGAAGCCCGTGAGAGACTGAAAGAAATTGAAGAATTACTGAAACAACATGGAGAAAAAAAAGAAAAAACTTCAGAAAAAAGAACGCCCTCCACCGGTAAAGAAGAAACAGTACCCTCAATAATTGAAGAAACAGAGAAAGAAGTAAAGCAAAAAGGGCCGGAACAGGAAACACCGGAAGGAATAAGAGAAAGAAAAGATTTATCAGATACTGTCCCGGGAGAAAAAGACCACATTGACGAATTGGCCGACCTGGGAGAAAGCTGTGCCGTTACCACATCCGAACAGGATATAATAGAACAGGCAGATAATTACACAACAGAGGAAACACCGGAAAAAGAAGAAATCTTCGACCTCACAGACAGTGATAATTTTCATATTGATCTGATTGAATATCTTCTGACTAAAAAAGGTCTGCCATTAATGCTTGCTATAAACAAAAACAGTCATAAATTCGATCACAGGTTCTTCAAAGTCTTCGATTATAAGAGGAAAGAAGAAGAGAATCAGAAAAAAGCAAGTATGCTGAACTATATTAATTCACTTATATCCAATCTTCATATTCGAGAAAAACTGGATGAACAATCAGAGAAAAAAGAAAGAGAAAAACCTCCGGAAGAAAAGATTATACAGGAAAAAGACCAGAAACATGAAAAATCATATAAAGAATACATATATACTGATACAGAAACAGGTAAATCCTCTGTATCAGAAGGTAATAATTTTTATCTTGATTTACTGGACACACTGCCTGAGAAGGTACCGGAGAAAGAAATAGAAGAAGAAAAAGACCTGTATGAAACAAATACATATATAGAGGCTCAGGTAGATAAAGAGAACATGACAGAAGAGATGGGCATTGAAAAAAAGGATGACTTTTATCTTGATTTACTTGACCGGTTAATATCTATAGAAGAAAATTCATTAATTCCTTTTATAATGGAACATTTAGATAAATTAGATAAAAGGTTTTTTGAAATTCTTGACGATAAACTGAACAGAACTGCAGAAGAAAGTGATGAACATACAAATTCTTTAAACTATCTTAATATGATTATATCCAATCTGAATATAAGGGAGAAATTATATGAGAAAAACTTATCTGCAGGCCCTCCTCTGTTTCAACAGCCAGAGGATTTAATTGATTTAGAGAGAGAAATAATTGTTTCCGGGGCAAAATCTCTTATTAAAGGGACACCTGAACTGATTGATATACAACAGTCAGATTCATCATTAATAATACAGTTTTCGGAAGAACAAAATATAGAGGAAGAGAGAGAAGAAAAAAAAGCAAAAAAACCTGTAAAACTGGAATTTATTGATGAATGTTTGAAAAAAGTTATTTCTCTCGGCGCAACAGAACTGCATCTTACTACGGGGGAAAAACCAAATATCAGATTCTGGGGAGAGCTTCAACCGGTGGACATGCCTGTTCTGAAAGAAGTTCTGTCTGATGTTTTAATAGCCCAGATGCTGTCTGAAGAAGAGAAAAAAGAAATTGAAGAGCATATGCATGTAGATTTCATGTATAAATTCAAAGATCACGACAGAAAAACCCGTCGTTTCAGAGGGAATGCCTATTATCACAGGACAGGTCTTAACATAATTATGAAGCTTATGCCCGATAAAATACCTTCTATTAAAGACCTGGGACTTCCTGAAATAGTTTCGGCTTTCGCACGGTTTGAACAGGGACTGGTAATTGTTACAGGCGGCTCAGGTTCAGGCAAAACAACCACCCTTCATGCCCTGCTGGATCTTATAAACAGTGAAAGACATGCCCATATAATAACAATAGAAGACCCTATCGAGTTTATCCACATACCTAAAAAAAGCATAATAAGACAGAGGCAGATTGATTTACATACAAAGAGTTATTTGAAAGCCCTTAAAGCATCTATTTCCGAAGATCCTGACGTTATACTTATAAGCGAGCTCCGCGATCCTGAAACAATAGAACTTGCCATGGTTGCAGCAGAAACAGGGTGTCTCGTATTATCTTCAATGAATACCCTGAGCTGTGTATCAACTATTGAA
>JBEHWP010000674.1:0-3846 GCA_040217665.1 Vulcanimicrobiota bacterium | reverse complement strand
TTCCTATATTTTTGATATTTTAAAAGAAATACATGAAAAAACCGGCCAGACCATGATATTTATAACCCATGATATGAGTGCAGTGGCAAAACTTGCAGATACAATAGGGGTCATGTATGCAGGAAAGATTTTTGAACTCTGTGATGCAGATCTTTTGTTTGACAGACCCCTTCACCCTTATACTACAGGTCTCCTTAACTCCATTCCTTCTATCGAAGGAGATACGATAAAACGTAAACCTGTAAAAGGACAGACACCGGACCTTATAAATAAACCTCCGGGATGTGTTTTTCATCCCAGATGTGATTATGCGGAACAGATCTGTATGGAGAAAGAGCCGGAATTTTCAGACCTGGGAGGAGGGCATTTTGTGGCCTGCCATAAAGGGGGAAAGATAGATTGGCTCCAGTAGTAGAACTACAGAGTATTTTTATGAACTTTGATACAGGTAACGGTAAAACCCTTCGTGCATCAGTAGATGTAAATATGACCATAAATGAAAGAGAAATAATAACAGTAGTAGGGGAGAGCGGATGCGGTAAAAGCACCATAGGAAAAATCTGTCTCGGAGTTCAGAAACCTTCGTCAGGTAAAGTATTATTTAACGGGACAGATATATGGGGGCCAAAATTTAAATGGTCAAAAGAATATCGTCTCATGGTTCAGGTAGTACACCAGGATTCTTATGCAAGTTTAAATCCTGTAAAAACTATAGATCAGATATTGAGCGATCCCTTCCTGTTTCACAGAATTGCGAAAAATTCTTCGGAAGCGCATAAAAAAGTAATAGATCTTCTTAACGGTGTGGGTCTCACACCGGCAGATTATTTTGCAAATAAATATCCTTTTCAGTTAAGCGGAGGACAGAGGCAGAGAGTTTCCATTGCAAGAGCCACCATATTGAAACCGAAATTAATTATCACAGATGAGCCCGTATCAGGTGTAGATTCTTCCCTTCGTATTGCCATACTGGACTTAATGAGAAAATTAAATGAAGACCATTGCATAGCTTTTCTCTATATTACCCATGATCTTGCCACTGCCCGTTATTTCGGGAAAGGCGGGAAAATTATCGTCATGTATTTAGGCCATATCGTAGAAGAAGGAGATGTGGGAGAAGTCATTGATAATCCGAGACATCCCTATCTTCAGGCACTTCTTTCGGCACTTCCTCCTCCTGATCCGAAGAAAGCGAAAATAAAGAAAGAACTTCCCCTGAAGAGTCTTGATATGCCTGACCCTACAGATCCTCCGCCGGGGTGTCCTTTTAATCCCCGATGTCCTTACTCGGAAGAAATCTGTACGGGAAAAAATCCTGAACGGATATCACTGGAAAAAGATAAGCCCCATTTTGTGGCATGTCATTTCGAGAAAACAAAAATTCCTCTATGGAAATAATTTTTATATCCGGGTCGTAACGCGTGACGCAAGGTTTACCCGATGAACCTTTATAATCAACGGTAATCGAACGCTGATTATCAGTCACTGGTCACTGCTCACTGGTCACTGCTCACTGGTTACCGGTCTGACTTCTTGCGATACGAAAACCTACGATATTACTTCCCATATTGGGAGGCCAGTCACTCCTTACTGAAGAGCGGCATAAAGATCCGTCCTGTTTCCAGCTACCTCCCCTTACAACCCTGCGGACTCCCGAAGAGGTTCCGGCAGGATTAATAACATGACCGGAAGGGTAACCGCCGTACCAGTCACTGCACCACTGCCATACATTTCCGCTCATATCAAAAAGACCGAAATTATTGGGTCTTCCGTTTCCGCCTGCTGTACCTACATCATGATGATTATTTTCCGAATTGCCCCCATACCAGCAGAAACTGTCATTTATAGAATCTCCCCAGTAATAATCTGTAGTAGTTCCTGCCCTGCAGCCATATTCCCATTCTGCCTCTGTGGGAAGTCTATAGCCATTTTTTGTTATATCCGCATTTCCTCTATGGTTTATATCACCATAGCATTTAAGAAAACCTTCCTTCTCGGACAGCCAGTTACAATAGGCTACTGCGCCGAACCATGTAACATACACGACAGGTCTTTTTTCATATCCCGGTTTTACAGTAAAATTTTCATCTTTCACGAGGCCAGAGTATTCATTTTTCTCTAATTTAATCCACAGAGATTTCATTTCCGGCTGGTTTCCCATAGAGTTTAAAAATTTACAGTAATCTGCATTTGTTACAGTGTAATTACTTATAAAAAAATTATTCACCGTAACGGGATGAACAGGTAATTCATTATCTTTTTTACTGCTCCCCATATTAAAAATTCCGCCGGGAATGAAAATCATTCTTATATTTACCAGGTAATTTCTATGGACTTCATGGATAATTTCAGTGCCTGTTTTCGGACAGATTTTTTTATTCACAGGGTGATTCTCTCCGCAGTAAAGACATTTAGTCTGTAATTTAGAACCGCATCTGCTGCAGAAAAGCATTTCATCTTTATTTTTTGTGTTACACGAAAGACAGATTACCGTAATACCGGGAATTTCCATGACATCTGTAACAAAGTTCTGGCTGTTACAGTAGGCACAGTAAACACTGTTGAAACCTTCCGGTATATCCAGAGAAGCACCGCAATTATTGCATTTTATATTTTTTCCGGTCATTTTTTCAACCTCCCGATTTATAACACAGCTTTTCGCCAACTGTGACACATCATATGAAGAATCAATTTATTATATCAGAAAGATTTTTTTATGTATATGTGAAAAATTATCGCTCTGTTACCATACTTTTACTGCAGTGTTTTACTACTACCTGTTATATTCTGAATATAAGACGTACATATTTTTAAGGAGGTAATTTAAATGATAAAAACAATTTGTAACAACAGCTTCAGTGCACAACATGTTTCAGTAATGAAAAGAGAGGAAAATAAATTTTTTCCGGACGACAGGGTAGTTCTTTCAGGATTGATTTCTGACATCAGAAAAAAATCGGATATTAACATTTTACAGGAAGAAAATTTTTCAAGAATACCTGCAGAACAATTGCTGGTTCAAAAAGAAGGAGAACTCAGGTGTCTGAAAAACAACCTTTCAACACTTGAAGAGATCCACAGTTCACTTCATGAATACAACATATATGACAATGAACTAAAGAAAATTCATGAAAAAATTAAGAACCTTAAACACAAAATAAAAGACGTCACTTATGATATAAGAAATCTCAGGCTAAAAACAATAGAACCATACATTTCCCCTCTACCGAAAGAAGTAAGCAACTATTATAAAAAGGTAAATTTTGATATTTCACCTGAAGAAATAGATAAAATTGGTAACCTATATAAAGAATTATCAAATAATAAGAGTCCTTTAAAAATTAAAGGGAACGCTATAAATACCCTTGAAGGGGAGGAAATATGGAGAGAAATGAACAGAATGCTTGACATAAAAGAAGGAAGTCCTTCTATAGAAATAGATGTAGAATATTATCTTCTGGGACATAAAGATATATATAATAAATTAAAAAAGGCAGCAAAAAACGGCCACAAAATAAGAGTCATAATAGATCCGGGAACGGGTCTGAAGACGGGGAACTGCTACCGCAACAGAGACGTATCGGAATATCTTGACTGTCTGACAAACCTTATGTCTCTCCGTGAGGAAACAGAAGATACCAATTTTGCCTTTACTGTGGCAAAAAAAGATTCTCTAAAAAATTTAATGCACAGAAAATTTCTCCGCGTCGGAAAAAAAGTTCTCATAGGAGGAATGAATGGTGATAAAGGTTCCGGTGAAAATGTAGATTATGCCATGACTATAGAAGGCCCTGCTGCAAAAGAACTTACTGCCAGGTTCAGAGAAGATGTAAAAAATTCTGCAGG
>JBEHWP010000673.1:0-3852 GCA_040217665.1 Vulcanimicrobiota bacterium | reverse complement strand
TGATATGTGATTCTACGAATTCGTAAAGATCAAGGGACTTGAAGCAATAGCGGAAAGCCATTTTGCATACGACAGGTCTGTAATCTTCCAGAATACATCCTTTTCCCGGTATAAGGAAAAAGCAATCACTGTTCCTTTCATTATATCTTTCACTTTTTTCCATTTCTTGATTGAATTGATTTATTCTTGCATCTATACCTCTGTAAACTGTGACAAAAGATTTTACATCATAATCATTTTCTTCCAGATAAGAAAAAAAATCCCGTCCAAAATTTTTATCTATCAGATATTTTAAAGAGATTTTTACATTTTTTCTGAATTTCTCTCTGAAAGAGCAGTCAAAAGTGAGGGCTTTTTTCAGTATGACCAGATCATCTTTTTCAAACAATAAGTCTAAAGGTACAAAAGAAGATACGGGAGAAATATTATAAGAACAGCACATGCCATTACATTTCCCGCATATACTCTTATAATAATCTGAAAGTTTTGTTCTGGTGTCAGGATATTTATAAGTTCCGATCATATATGAGTGAGTAGTGAGTAGTGAGTAGTGAGTAAACAGGCTCCTTTCTACTCACTATTCACCACTCACTATTCACTTAACTACGGTGCCACCTGTTCTGTCAGACTTCCGAGAACAGTGCCGTTACCTGCATCAATAAACATTTCTACTAACTGATCTGCTTCATTTACCATATCCACTTCATATATAAGATAACCCTGCTTCTGCCTTAAATCTATTTCCAGCAATTTTCCCGGCACCTGTGCAAGGGCTATGGCAGAAACCTGTTCAAATGTCACTCCTGCCATATCGGGATAGAGAGTTTTATCTTCTGTATCTATCTTTACACATCCGGGATTAATAAGTATGTCAGATGTTTCATTCTCCGGCACATTATTCTCTTTCAAAGAAATAAGCAGCGTATCGCCTGTACCTGCATCAAATATTGCTTTTATTATCTGTTTTACAGGATTTACGACTTCAACTTCATAAACAAGGTAACCGATTTCATTATCAAGTTCTATAGATAAAAGTTTTCCGGGAACTTCTTTCCTTGCTTTGGAGAGAGCATCGTCAAAAGATATAGATGCCATGGACGGATAATTCACTTCACTTATACTATTATCCAGTTTTATAGTTCCTGTTATTCCGTTCTCTAACACCACTACTTCAGGTGTTTTAATTTCCTCTATGGTAATACCGTAAGTTTTTGCTTTCTCTCTTACTTCTTCAATAGTGTCTTTATCACCCTGAGTAGTAGCCCATTTTAATGCTTCCAAAATCTCTTTTTCTGTATCTGACTTCCTTCCAAGTTTATAATATATGTCTGCCAGTGCCAGATGATATTCTACATTTTCAGGGGCAATTCTTACACTTTCTTTGTATTCTGCCATGGCAAGATAGAGTTTACCCTGAGTTGCATGGACGCTTCCGAGAGCGGCATGGGCTTCATGATCGAGAGGATAAATATCAATAAGTGCTTTATATTGATCTACAGCATCACTGTATCTTGCCTGATCTCTGTAAATACTGGCAAGGTTGAACATAGAATTTCTATGTTTCGGATCAAGGGTCAACACTATCTTATATTCTTCTATCGCTTCAGAATACTGGGCATTTTCATAATAAATTGTTGCCAGATTATAATGGGCATCTATACTCTTATAGTTTAACTGTATCGCTCTTTTATATTCTGCTATGGCAGAAGGATTATCATGGAGTTTGTAATATACTACTGCAAGATTGAAATGGGCATCGAAATTATTATCATCTGCTTCTATGGATTTAATATAAAATTCCTTTGCTTTTTCCAGATCACCCTGTTCGTAATATATGGTGCCAAGACTGTAATAGGCTGCAGCATTTGTAGGTTCCAGTTTAACAACAGTATTATATTCCTCTATTGCTTTCTGAGTATTACCCTGTTTATAATATATATTTCCCATATTCAAATGAGCTCCAACATGATTGGGATCCAGTTCTATAGTTCTTTTAAAATGAACTGTAGCATTTTCATAATCTCCCTGTTCATAATAAACTCTGCCGAGATTGTAATGGGCTTCAAGCAAATCAGGATTTATGGATAAAGCTGTAAGATATTCTTCCTCTGCTTTATCAAGATCTTTTTTCTTTTCATAATAATAATTACCTTCCAGATAATGAGCTCTTGCAATGAGAGGATATACGTCCTGATTATCAGGATAACGTTTCTTTACAGTTTCATATTGAAGTAAAGCTACATCAAAATCTTCTTCTGCAAGATAAAGTTCTGCCATATCAAAATAACACTGTCTGATAGATTTATTAACAGGGTCCTGATTATTTTTATCCTGCATAAGAACCTTATCATATTCTGATATGGCAAGATTATATTCTTTCTGTTTTGTATAAATTATGGCCATTTTTTTATGGGTTTCAGAATCTATGGGGTCCAGGTTTATGGCTCTCTGGTAGTTTTCCAGGGAGAGATCGAGATTATCGTTATCAAAATAAATATTACCCAGTTGAATAAATCCGTCTCTTAAGAGAGGATCCAGTTTTACCGCCTGTTTATAGTTCTTAATGGCTCTGTCATTATCACCAATGGCCTTATAAACATTTGCCAGGTTATAATTTATGGCAGGGTATTCTGGGCTTAATCTGTATACTGTCTCAAATTCCTTTACAGATGCTTCAAGGCATCCGGGAAATTCTCTTCTTATATAATATTCCGTACCAAGATTAAAATGGGCATCAGGGTAATCCTGAAATAAATCAATAGCAGCTTTAAACTCATCTATAGCTGCCTCATGTTTGCCATCTCTGGAATATTCCAGACCTTTTTTATTATGTTCAATAGCCCGGTCTCTTACAGTCTGGCCCTGAACATTGATGAGTGTAAACAATATAAAAAGAATAGAAAAAAGAATAGAAAATGGTTTCATAGATATTAACAGCAAAAAGCTGTTATACTATCCCCCTCTCGAAGATTTACAAATAATACGACAACGTTATTTTTTTAATTCTTCATAAGATACATATATCCTGTTTTTAATATTAAAATAAGCTGGATTTTATGTCTAATGTGTTTTATAATATACATTATAAAAGCCGGAAGTTTAAGGAAGGTAAAATTATGGAACTTGATACCTTTATACTGACTGTAGAAGATTTTCTGGAAGGAGTAATAACAGAGGAATTTCTTCAGGAAGAAATAAATTATACAAAAGAAGAAATTCTGGAAAAGAAACATGTGTTAAATAATGAAATCTCTTTCAAACTTCTATCTGCTATAGAAGAAATGATAAAATATTTTACCGTAAATCCTGATAAAGAATATGTGAGAACCGGCTTAAATAAAGTAAAAGAAATAAATAAAATATTCAAAACTGCAGGTTACGGAACAGAACATTTAATAACCACCGGCTCTGATTATGCCATACCATCAGGTATGCAAATACCTGACAGAGACTATTATAAAGAAGATAAAAATCATACAGACTATGTTTCAGATCCGGTAGAATCGCCTCTTTACAGTCTCCTTATCAGTTATGAAGAACTGATTGCAGAAAAAATTACAACAAAAGACTGGATAGAACAGTTAATGGATTCCCAGGAAGAACTCTACTATCTTCTGGAAAAAATAGATGAACATTCAGAAGATATTGATATAGACATATTTGATTTCTATACAGATCTGGTGCAACAGGCAATTACAATGCTCGAAGATCTGGAAATTAAATATTCTGAAGAAGAGATATCAGAGGAACAATCCAGAGAAATATTAGAAGAAATAAGGCATTTAAATAAAGAAATATATAAATATCAGGGAAAATTCTCTATTGAAGAAAATTACGATATAAAAGATTCCA
>JBEHWP010000672.1:0-3857 GCA_040217665.1 Vulcanimicrobiota bacterium | reverse complement strand
TAATGCCATAAAACATATAAATAACACAATACTGGATGCAAATCCAGAATAAAAACCATGAGAATGACTTGATGTAAATTCTCATATCTGGTTGTGATTGTTATCTGGTTGTGATTGTTTGAGTTATGTATATTATTATGAGAAGCGTACGTGTTACGCTTCTCATAATAATTATGGATTGCAGACCCAGCAGGTCTGCCATGCAGTATCGCACATAATCGTAGGTTGCCCTGTATGAGGTGCTCCTGCAGCCGCAATAGTTTCCAGCTCTGTATCGGTCAACTCGGCCAGGTCAGCATGGGCAATTCTGGGTATCAAAAGGTGTCTTACTGTTTCAGTATCTTCTATGACTTTAATTTTCATACCGGCAGGTATTTCAAGGCCAAAATCCTTCTTTATTGTTTCTTCCGGATTTTTCTCCAATCTCTTCTTAAAATCTTCATCCTTTACTGCTTTTGCAATAATCTTACTGTAAAGATTTTGCTTTGTTGGTTCTGACATTAAATAACCCTCCTTAATATATAATATATAAAATTATAACATAGATTTATTATAAATCAACAATCAGGTAATTTAATAGAAGATATAACTTATTCCAGCATCAGCACAGAAGGAATTATATCAGGCTCTATCATACGAAGAAGTTCGTAGCCGGATCCTGATATACCCTGAAAGAAGGCCGGATCATAGTAACCTCCAATTCCGCAGTTAAAAGTGCCTCTATATTTTGCCATAGATACTATCTGAGAGGCTTTAAACAATCCTTTTTCTATCAAATCAACTCTGTTAAGTTTTAAACCTGACGTAAAAAGGATTTCACCGATTCCAAAATTCCCGCAACAGACATGATCTCTTTCCAGAAGAGGACATTTAATAGTTGTATCCAGTGCAATATCTATATCTTTTCTTATTTCTTCAGTATCAAGTACAGACAGGCATCCGATCCTTCCGATAGCAATACCGGGAGCACCCTGACACCATGCAGTCATAAACCTTTCTCTTTCCGGTTTATCAGATGATACTCTTAAATCCAGCCAGTTACCGTAATGAGGGGAAAAAAGTGTATTTTCATATAATATTGCTTCTTTCACTGCATCTATATATTTCACCTCACCGGTCAGAGAATAGAGCCTGAGTAATGAACAGGCTATACCGGCAACACCATGAGAAAAACCTCCCATAAACCTGTTTCCCAGTGTAGCCCATGCTCTGTAACCAGAAGGGGTTTCTTTTAAATTCTCAATAAGATGAGTTCCACATTTTCTCGCAATATCCAATATTTTTTGTTCTTTTACAGCATTATAAAATTTAATCAGACCGGCAATTGCTCCTGCTGAGCCATAAATAATATCGAAGGCTCCGTCCTTTTCCACCTGCTCTTCTATCAATAAAGCTGCCTTTTCTGCATAATCCATAATTTCAGGCATTTTAAGGAAATGACTTATAGAAACAAGGCTGTATACAATAGAACCAAGACCAGATGTGCCTCCTATACCCATTTCAGCAGCAATTATTTCTGACATAATATTATCATCAAGATCCTTAAAAAGTGGTTTTAATGCAGATAAAATAGTTTCTCTGAATATATCTTTACCTGAAACCATATCGAGAGCAGAAAGAAAGAGGGTAACACCGCATATGCCATTATAAAGGTTATACCCCAGGGGCTGTAGCTGAAATCTGTCTGATTGAGGAACATATTCATATCCTATCCATGTCAGGCCTTCATCACCAAAAGATATAGCACATTCCTTCAGTTCTTTTCCTGTTAAAAGAGCCTGTTCCAGAAAATCCTCCTGTCCGGCAGTGCCAGCCGGAATATCACATTCCTGTGACATAGCTCCCGGTTTTTCTCTATTTCTTGCATATAAAGCACCATAAATAAAGGCAACCTGCTTATCCATATCTTCATGACTGAGTCCTTTCAGACATTCTAAAGCCCTGTCATACCCCGGTTCTTCAAAGAAATTTTCTATTATCTTCCCATCAGGTACATTCAGATCATTACTTGAAGAAGATGTTGTAATATAAGGTATATCCAGTTGTTCCATACTGAATATCTCTGATTTGATAAGAGGCCACAGATAATCACCACGTATCTCCGGTTTACTTATAGCTCTCGCAAGGAGGTCAATGTTAATGCTCCATAGAACAGGATCTCTCAGTAATCGCGGTTCAAGAGACTGGTTTAAAAGCATGCCATAAGTTCTGGTAGGGCGAAAAACAAAACGAATATTCTTTTTATAAAAATCCTTAAGCAGACTCTCAGAAGAAAGAAGCACGTCTTTATAAGTCATGAGATAGGAATACATATACTTAAAACCTTCAATAATATAATCTTTATAATAAAAGGGAGTAAGGCTTTTATGTTCAAGAACAGGCACATTTAAAGCTTCTTTAAGCTTATAGAACTGATATTCAATTTTTATACCGTCTGTTTTCAGGTTTTTCCAGATTACTTTTTTTAAAAGCAATTCCTGTTCTCCAATACTACCGAGTCCGCTTATATCATAAGGTTTTTTGTCAGGTCCGAATTGCCACCTGGGGAGAAGGCCCGTTCGTAAAACGGAATCAAAGAAATGCCTGCTCACAAGAAAGGTCACCCTTTTTTCATATTTTTTATCTTCAAACACCCGTGCCTGTGGCAGCATAAGCGTTTCTAAATCCACTACAACAGGATATTCTCCGCTGGCAATGATATTTTCCATATGACAGTCAGAACATCCGAGAACATAGAGTAAACATAAAAGCTGTCCTGCCCTTCTGTAATAATTCTTTCCCTCTTCCTCATTTTTACAGGGTAAATATTCTACAAACTCTGCCCATCCGTAATTCTTACGATTAAGTATTTTTATGGTTTTAAATTTCAATGATATACTGTGGTCATTAAACCAGGACAGTAATTTGAAATAAGTCTCTTCCAGGGAAAGGTCTCTGGGCTTATATATGAGCTGTAGACCGGATTCAAAGGTGACAGCTATTACAGTACGTCCCCCGTTATGTCTGTCAGAGATTGCCGGCTTTACACCTGTAATTTTCCCGACTTCTTTTCCATTTTGAAAAAATCTTGAAATTTCAGATAAATCTTCGTTAAATCTCAGGAAAAATTCAGATATAGCTTCTGACCAGAGCTTTATATGTACAGACACGAGACGGGCAAGTACAGGATAGTCATTAAAAAAATTAATGAAAGAACTCTTCAACAGTTCCTGTATAAATAAAGAATAAAATTCAGAGTCTTCTGTATCTGTAATCTGGTCAATAAAGCTCTCAAAAGGAGCCTTACTATTTAAGAGAAATATAGAAAATTCCAGATGTATTGCCTTTAAACACAGACAGGCGAGAGAATTAAGCAGATTATGTTCAAACACAGCATGTACCCTGTCATCTGCAAGTTTATAGCTTTCCCCTGATTTTTTAACCACTTCATCCCTTGCAACCTGTATAAAAGGGGAAAAGGCTTCTTCAAATGGCACAGGATTATCAGGAAAGATAAATCTCCTGGGAAGCTTCTGGATTGAAGTAATCTCTTCAGACACAGTTCTTTTTGTCTGATTAATAATCTGTTCTAATATATAACTCCATCGGGGAAGATTATTTTTATCGGCAAGTCGGACATTTCCCAGCAATGAAAGGACAGTATCTGCAGTCAGATTATCAAAGGAAAGTCTCTTTTCAAAAATTTCCTCTCTTTCTTTTGCCAGTATTTCTTTCCATTTATTAAGATTTCTTTCAGAGATTTCGTCATTCTGAACCTGTTCCGGCACAAAGAAACCATTTATCCGGTCATGTAAGAATGCAGTTTTTTCAATTAATTGGATAAATTCTTTTTTTGTAAGACTCATTTATAAAACCTT
>JBEHWP010000671.1:0-3859 GCA_040217665.1 Vulcanimicrobiota bacterium | reverse complement strand
AAAAGAGGTAAGCACTGCCAGGTGTAAACCATGCGGTGCCTGTGTTGATTGCTGTTATCATATTACCAATTACCTTCATTCTCCTCTGGAGATAGATTATGCCAATTACCATCTTCTCAGGAAAGGAAACCCTGATAATCTGCCTCTTTACACATGGAAGGAACATATGGAAAAAGGGGCGGGTCTCTGTGTCTACTGTGATCAGGAGACCAAAGGTTGTAAAGTATATGAAGAGCGTTTTAATATCTGCAGGATTTACGGCCCTTATATAAGTGATACGGATCTGACTTCTTTTCCCGGCTGTGTTTATAAATTCAGCAGTGTTCAGCGGGGATACGGACTCAACCTTGTTCCTTACAATGATGAATATGAAGAGCTTGTAAAGGGGTATATGGAACTTGTGCCGGAAGACATAAGAGAAATCTATGATGATATTAACACCGATTTATTCAGTAAGACATCAAGGAAAAGATATGAATATGCAGCAGAAAATTTTAAAGAATTGATAGAAAAATATCCTCATATATCCTATCTTTATGCATGCCTTGGCAGAGTTTACAGAAACCTGGGCAATATGCCTCTGGCGCTGGAATATTTCAGAAAAGCTCTGGAAGTGAATCCTCAGGAGGAAATGGCTCATTATGATATTGCTGCCTGGTATTACCAGCAGAATATGCCTGAAAGGGCAGAAGAAGAATACAGAGCGGCTTTATCCTGTCAGCCTGATGACAGCCAGGCCCGGTACAATCTTGTATTCTGTCTCGTAAAACAGAAAAAGCTCGCCGAAGCATCAGCGGAATTCAAGAAATTGCTTGATGAAAGTTTTAAGTATGAAGAAAGGCTTTTGAGGGAAAGAGAACTGGTAGATATGATGAGTGAGCAGTGAAAGGTGAAAAGTGGAAGGTGAAAAGCAGGGGGGAACCGTGTTCACCCGGTACCCGGTGAAACCACGCATCACGCATCACGCATCACGCATCACGCATTACGATTTACGCCCCGTCATCTTCTTCATCAGGGAAATATATAAATGGCAGATTAAAACAGAATTTGCTTCCTTTCCCTACATCACTTTCCACCCAGATTCGTCCTCCGTGAGCATCAACGGCCAGCTTGCAGAAAGTGAGACCCAGGCCTCTGGATGTCCTCATATTTGGAATATTTCTGCTTTTTGCATCAACCTGAATAAATTTCTCAAAAATTCTGTCCTGATAATCTTTGGGGATACCCTGCCCTTCATCTGCTATAGATACGGTAAGCCATTTTTCCATTTCTCCGTAGTTGACACCTATCGTAATAATACCATTGGGAGGAGAATATTTTATTGCATTATTTAAAAGATTTGCAACGACTCTGTAAATGAGATCTTTATCTGCTTTTATAACCGGTAATCTTTCGGGAATTTCCAGATTTACAGTCTTGTTTTCTTTCAGCAGCAATGCTTTTACTTCAAAGATATTTCTGTTTATTATGTCTCTGATATTTATTTCATCGAGTTTTAATGTTACACGGTGTTCTTCCATTATGCTTATATCCAGGAGATTCAGGATCATTCTCATAAGATCTCTCGAACTTATATAGATCATATTCAGTGAGGTGAGCTGATTTTTATTATAATGCTTTTCTTCTTCCATGAGGAGATCCGTATAACCCATTATGCCCATAAGAGGATTCTTCAGATCATGGACGATAAGCTGAACCAGATCTGTTTTCATCTGCTCCAGCTCAGTAAGTTTTAAATTCTTTTTTTCCAGCTGAGACATATTATGTTTAATGGTTTCATATAAATTTGCATTATTTACTGCTATACCGATATGAGTGCCGAAGGTATCAAGTAAATTCATTTCTTCTCTGGAAAATTTTCCTTCCTGATAACTTCCTAATTGCATTATCCCCACTACTTCATGTTTGGATTTCAGAGGAACTGTTACAAGAGATTTGAGACTTCCTTTTTTCAGCAGTACTCCTGTAAGACTCGACGGGTCAGATATATTTCCGGTTCTTATGGATTTTCCGTGAGTAATTGCTTCTCCTCTGCTTCCGCTGTTAGATTTTATAAATCTTTTCTTTATATCATCCATGAGTTCCTGTGACATACCGCTGAATGCCGCAGGGGTCAGCCTGTTATTCTTTCTGTCCGTAATCAATATAAGACCTGTTTCTGCACCTGTAACTTCCAGAATCTTATCCAGTGTATCCTGTAATATTTTTTCCAGTTCCAGAGATTGATTGACTTCTTTTGCAACTTCATTGATAACCTTATTTATGGCCAGACTGTGTTCAAGGGATTTTATTTTGTCCTCATATTCCGTTTTCATTTTATCCATGAAATTGGCCACATCTTTTACTGTGCCATCGAGTTTTTCTTCCGATTTTTTTGCTTCAATAATCTTGCTCAACATATCTCTGGAACTGTCTACATTGTCTTTTAATTTCTTGAAATCACTGTGATATTTATAGGCAAGACATGCAGTCGTAAGAAAAGCCAGTGGGAGAAGTACATAAACAAGAATAAAGATTATAAACATAATATCCCTTTATTTGAAAATAATCTAATTTTTGATTAAATATAGTCAGGAAGTAGTGAAAAGTGAAAAGTGAAAAGTGAAAAGAATAGGATATTGCACACTATTCACTTTTCACTCTAATTATATTCTTAAAATTAAAAGAGGTCAACAAAAAGATTTTTTTCTCATTAGAAATCAAAAGGACATGGTTTCGGCGGAAATATGTCTTCATTAACAAGGAAAGCCCTGTCGGCGTCATTGAGCCTGGATGCGACACATGCCGAAAGTTCAAGTTCACGGCATTTAATGTGGCACATGTCTTCAGATGGCTCTGACACAGAGCCGCAGGCACCTAAATTATCATGCTTGCACCCGCCGCCACAGTAGTACTTTGCAAAACAGGAGGCACATCGTGTGTTAACGGTTAAAGGACTTTTTTGATATTCTTCCCTGTTAAGATTTTTTCCAAAAACACTTCCCAGCTTATATTCGTCTCTCCCTACAAAACGGTGACAGAGATAAACATCACCGGCATAAGAGACCCCGACAAGACCCAGGCCGGCACCGCAGGCATGATGTTTTTTGCTGTTGTGAAGGAGAGCCATTATACCGTAATATAATGCCCCTCTGTCTTTGAGGGTTTTTAATGCCTGACTGTCTCTATTTTTGATGAGGCTTAACCATGTTTCTGCTTCATGTTCCATTTCCTGAAGGACATTTACCGTATCTCTTGCAGCTTTTGTCCTGTCTTCTGTAAAGAGAGAACTGGATGCAGGCATAACCGATATAGCTCTGAATCCGATTTCTCTCATAGCTTCTTTTACTGTTACCGGATCCGTATCTCCTACAATTACGGCGTGGCCCGGCGTTTCAGGCACTGCTTCAAGCAGTTTTTTTATTTCAGGCACAGTGGAATCATAGGAACCTTCGCCGTTTGCATAGGGACGCTGCGCGTCCTGTAACTCTTTCGTACCGTCAAAGCTGATCATTGCATTTATATTATTTTCTTTTATAAAAGCAATTTTTTCATCATCCAGAAGGGTGCCGTTGGTGGTAAGATGGAAGCTAACAATTTTTCCTGCTTCGGTGACTTTTTCCCCGGCATATTCTACGATTGATTTCATGAGAGGAAATCTGAGGAAAGGTTCTCCTCCGAAAAAACCAATGTGAAGCTTTTTTATTTTCCCCGATTGTTCTATCATCCAGTCCACAGCCCGGAAAGCAGTCTTTTCTTCCATATTGCCGCCTGTACCGTATTCTCCGCCTTCTCCATAGCAGTAAACACACTTCAGATTGCATGACTGGGTCAGAAACAGACACATGTTTACTACGGGAGACGGTTCAATATTCTTTTT
>JBEHWP010000670.1:0-3872 GCA_040217665.1 Vulcanimicrobiota bacterium | reverse complement strand
AATATAGCTGTAAAAAAGTGTAATAAAACAATCGGGATCTATATCATTACATATGAGATTATTCAGATGAGTTATAAGATTTTTAGGTTCTGCATACATGTCTTTTTTAGATATAAAGGCATGGAGTGCGTATTTAAGCATAGATATAAGCAATGCTGCAGGTATGCTTTTACCTGAAACATCACCTATCCATACACCGAGATTATGTTCATCAAAAGCCAGAATGTTATAGTAATCCCCTCCTACTTCTTTTGCAGGTATCATCCTTGCTCCAAGGTCTATACCATCAATTTGAGGCAACTGTCGCGGGAGGAGACTTTTCTGTATTTTTTTTGCAATCTTTAATTCCTGTTCTAATTGTTGATGCTGTATCTTGGCTTCCTGATATTCTCTATAACTGAGGCCATAGGCTACCATAACTTCAACAAGTAAGTTAAGAGATTTCAGTAGTAATTTGGAAAGATTCTCCTGAGGGGATTCGTTGACCAGTTTTTTTATGGACGAAAGATGGAGCCCTACTATTTCATCAGGCCCTATTTCTTCTTCCACACAGATTTTACCGAGATTAAGAGCAGAATATAGATCTGCTTCACTGCCGTCAATTAAATAATCTCTCAAGATTACATCATAAAGAGAGCCAAGAGCTCCTTCTTCACTCATATATACTCCTGCTCCAGGAATTTTCCCTGAGAACCGTGAGTAGTAATTTACCTTTTCTTTCCACTCACCATCTATTGATTATAAAAAATTCCTGAATAGTTAAAGATTCCTTCTTAAAATTTTTTCTACTGCCACAACACAGCCCTGTCCCTGTTTCGATTTTATAAAAAAGTGGTCAACAAGACGCTTAACCCCCGGCAGACCTGCTCCAAGTCCTTTGGCAGTAGAATAACCATCCTGAAGGGCCATTTTTATATCCTGTATACCGGGGCCATTATCTTCTGCTACAATACAGATACTTGCTCTTCCTTTTGAAGAACCCTTCCACATCTTTATCTGGCCTGTGCCTGCATAAAAGACTATATTTCTGGCCAGTTCAGAAAGAGCAGTGGTTATTCTGGCCTGATCAACTTCATTAAATCCTATCTGTCTAGCCAGTTCCCTGCCTTCCTGCCGGGCGACAACAATATCCCATTCATTTTCTACAATGATTTCTTTTAAGGTATCTTTATCAGGTTTTAAATAAAACTGATCTAATTCACTCATAAAATTATGAAATAATTCCTGTAATAAAATTCAGTGTTCAGTTATCAGTAACCAGTTATCAGTTACCACGTTATATTAACGGATACTATCACTGGTCACTGGTCACTGGTCACTGTTATTTAACCCATTTCAATTTCATTATATATATATCCTGTATATGTTTGTTACTGGCTATATAAGTAATACTCTGTCCATCGGGAGCCCAGTATGGAACATAGTTATATGAAGAGCCTGTGTCAAGTTGTTGAAAATGACTGCCATCACTGCTTATAAGACAGATATAAGATGATTTATAATCTTTGTTCATCATAAAAACTATTTTAGAACCGTCGGGAGACCATTCAGGTGAACCAATCTGAGCTTTAATATCTGTTAACTGTACAGTCTTTTGAGTTTCAAGGTCAAATGTGTACAGTTCTTCATGTCCTGTACGACTTGAAACAAAAAGAATTGTTTTTCCGTCAGGAGACCAGTCAGGGGCAAAATTATCTCCTGACATAGTAAGGCGCTCCAGATCCGTACCATCAAAGTTTACAAGATAAATATCGGCTTTCGGCTGCATGGGGGAACCACTGAAAGAAACAAAAACTATCTTACGACCGTCAGGTGACCATGCAGGACTGGCATTATTTAAATTTAATTTTTTCGTTACTCTTGTAACGGCGGCACCGTCAAAATTCATTACATATATATCTTCATGCTGATCCCTGCTTGAAACAAATACAATTTTCGAACCGTCATTGCAAATTTCGGGAGAAAAATTTCTTCTCACATCTCTTGTAAGCTTTATTAAATCACTGCCATCGGTTTTCATAGTATATATATTCCAGTAATCATTGTTACGGTTTGAAGCAAAATAAATTCTATCTCCCTGAGGCACCCAGACAGGATCTATATTGCATCCTCCATCTTTTGTGAGACGAATGATTTCAGCTATCTGCGCTTCTGCATTAACACCTATAGCAACAGGTTTCACCGGCGGGAAGAGCCCTCTTAAAACAATCGATTTCTCAGTAACTATATCTTCAGGATTAATACCGATAAATACAACTGATTGTCCTTTCTGTATCTTTCCTTTCGGTTCTATAACCCTGGCAGTAGATTTAACATCAACTGTTTTCAAAACTTCAATCGAAGCAAGATAAATGATTTTTTCTTTTCCATCACTTTTCTTTTCAATAATAAATATTTTCCCTTTACTTTTTTCTTTTATGCCAGATTTTATTCCTATATTAATATCAATTTCCTGTCCTCTGACAGAAACAACTTGACCGTAAACTTTCACCGATACCGGTTCTGCAGAGAAAGAAAATGTCATAGAGAATAATAATATAGAAAGTACCAAAAAAATTATACAGGAATGTTTCATAAATAAAATCAGCCTCACTCATACCAGAATATTACAGTCTGAAAAATCTTTTCGAGGTGAGAAATCAGTATAATTAATTCTTATTAAAACCTCTCTCACCTCGAAAATATAAACGTCCAGATGTTTAAATATTGGGCTTTTCTCTCTTTAAAGCAGGGAGTAATTTTTCAGCCCACGTTTTTGCCAGTTTTTCCATTGTTGTGTTATTGGCATCTGCCATATTTTTATCAACTGTTATAAGTTGATATTTGCCAACGCTTATAACATAATTTCCGCGCATTAAATGAACAGATACACTTACATTGTTTACAGGAGCGTAACTGAGAATCTCAACAAGTCTCTCGTTTACGGCTTTGACTCTTTCTTCTACCGAATAGCCTCCTGCATTATCTCTGATCCTCATAATTACTTCATTGCCAACTACTACATCACCGGGAGTAGAATAGTAAGCCATTGCTGAATTGGAAAGAACCAGTAAACAGAACAAAAGCGAACAACCCAATACAATATGTTTCATTGCTTATTCACCTGAATCGAAATTTCAGAGATTACTTAAAAATTATAACTACTAATGAAAAATTCCAGGTTCAGGCTTTATTCCCTCCTAACAATTATAAAATTTATTAACCTAAAACATAACACTTAGGTATACAAAATTTCTCTAAGCCACCCCCCTCCTTGAATAATCTATATAGATAATAATTTCATCCCTTGAGAGCCAGTTCTTCACTGTCATAAAGCTCAAAAATCTTAACAAGACCTGTAATGTCGAATATCTTCTTAATCTGCAGATTTGTACAGACCAGTTTAATATCACCGTTATTCTCTTTCACACGCTTCAGTGCCCCTATGAGAACGCCAAGTCCTGTACTATCAATATAACTGACTCCTTCCAGATTAACAATTATATTGTTATTGCCTTTTTGTATCAAATCATTCAGCGCTTCTTTAACTTTAGGAGATGTATAAACATCAATTTCCCCTTCTATATTAATCCCCATTATATTATTATTTATTTCTTTTGCATAAGTCTTTACATTCATAATTTTAGCCTACACCTCCTTATACGAAAATTTATTCATTATGAAAGAATTATCAAACATCTTTATCTTCCGTATCATCTTTTTCTTCCAGTTCCTGACTTTCTGTAACTTCTTCATCCAGCAAAACATCTTTATCTATAATGTCGTCCTTTTTATCAGCAGATGAAATTACATTTTTTAATCTATTTCTTGATTCCACAACACTCTGCTTGACTTCACCGGCTATAACAATAGCTTTACCCTTCATTTTATCA
>JBEHWP010000669.1:0-3885 GCA_040217665.1 Vulcanimicrobiota bacterium | reverse complement strand
TAATTAAATACACCTGTTTCCCCGTATTTCTTCTCCAGTTCTATGTATTTCTTCAATCCTTCACCGTAGACGGGATCTGTTGTTTTTAGCATGTCTTCAGCTTCATCGTTATACCCCTTTGTTTTTAAAAGCTTAAATGATATCCATTCTGCAAAGCCTTCTCTGACAATATTCTCCTGCCTGTCGGGACAGTTTTCCGCCTGCCATGCATGACTGTATTCATGGGCTATAACTGCTAACATTTTCTGTGGTGTAAGTCCGTTTAAAATATATATTTCCGATACTTTGATTCTTCCATTGATTTTTTCATAATAGTGAAGACCTGCTACTCCGTCATCAGGTATATATTCCATTGATTTATTCAGGAGCAGCTCGTTTAATCTGGTTTTATCCACAAGGTTTATCTCTTTTATTGGGAATTTTACAAATATTTTATGAGTTTTTTTCAGCGTTTCTCTGACTTCATCAAATAGTTTCTGACTTTTTCCTCTGTCGAAGACAGCTACTGTATAACAGTTACTGCAGAGGCTCCTTCCGTCACGAAGTTTTACTCCTGAAGGCCCTGCAGGAACTCCGCACCCGGAACAATGAGGATAAAATTCGTAGCATTTTTTGCAATACTTATTGTTATTGGCGGTAAAAAATTCTCCTTCTATAATGGAATTACATATGTTACACCTGGGGCAGATTGCTTCGTAACATGCTTCACAATAGTTATTTCCATCCAGTATGCGATACTGTCCTGAAATCAGGTTGCCGCACCTGTTGCATCTGGGAGCCATTTGTTGATAACATTCGTTACAGTATATATTCTCGTTTAACTCCCAGTAATTGCCTGTTATCTCAGAACCGCAGTTACTGCAGGTAAGAAAGGCATATAAAGGGCTGGAAAGACAGATTAATAAAAAGATTATAAGTATTTTTTTCATAATTTAAATGTATAGGAATTTTCATCCCGGTTAAACTATTATATGGTTGAGAGTTGAGGGTTGATTTCAACTCTCAACCTTCAACCCTCAACTTTAAACAACTCGCCCACAGGGCGTTAAGTTCTTTGTCGTATAGAGCCATGATAATTTTTACTGCAAGTTCTACAAAATAATGAGTAGTGAGTAGCATAAAGCTTTCCATTTCCAACCTCTTTACCGCTCACTACTCACCACTCATACAGTTAATTTTGACATGTACTCCCATATAACAGTATTTACTTCATATTCTTTTTCTAAAAACTTACGTTTACATGCCAGGCAAATACCATGGGAATACGCCTTTGTTTTTGGCAGAGGCTCTGTTATTTTTAACCCTGCCACTGTGAGGCTTTCACACCATGCACACTGGGTTATCATAATCTTTCCACCTCCATGTGGTTTATAACGATCCATGTTTGATATTATTATCGGTAATTTTATAGAAAAAAACAAGCTTTTCTATAAAATATTTATAAATTTTTTACTGCACAATATGATAAATAATCTGCATGCTGTTCACATGGCTGTCCAACATGGCTTTACTGCATGGTGAAAACAGTAGTTCACTCCTACTTTAAAAGAATCTTTCCGGGAAAGACCTTTTTTACCAGTTCATGTTCATAACCAAGAGCGAAAAATAACAGTGTAGGAGCTACATCTCTCAGGGTTCCGTCATCTCTAAGAGGCAAATCCCCTGCTCCCACTATGATAAAAGGAACCTTTGCCCTTGTATGAAACGTACTCGGTTCTCCGTCTTCTGTTATCATTTCTTCTATATTTCCATGATCTGCCGTTATAAATACAATCCCTTTTTTTCTGAGTGTATTCAGGGTAATCCTCTGAACTGCAACATCCAGTTTTTCCATGGCCTTTATGCCTGACATTACATCGCCTGTATGGCCGACCATGTCAGGATTTGCCATGTTAACCATTACACATGTTTTATTATCTCCTTCTGAGACAATTTCTATGATTTTCTTTGTAAGTTCACTCAGTTCCAGATAGGGATATTTTGCATAAGGATCTGTTTTGTATCCTTCTTCTCCTTTATGTTCATCATATTCTTTTATATAATTTCTCATGTCATCGGGAAGAGGGATTGTTATTCTTTCCTCTCCGGCAAAAAGCTCTTCCGTTTTTCCTCCGCTTAATAAGGCTACTGCTTTTGCTTTATCTACTCCTGAAAGTCTGAATTGTTTGAAGCTGAAATGACTCAGAAATTTTCCGAGACTCCATTCATAAGCAGGTGCGTTGAATGCCACAGGACAGGGAATGTCTTTATAGTATTCTATTAAAGCACATACTTTTACAGTACTTAAATCCAGATCTTTTTTAAATTTTACTCGTTCAAATCTTTCAATATTACTGTATTTCTCATCACCGGACTGCCTGAGCAAATCGGTGAAACTGTCTGCAGGGTCTACGAGCATACGTACCATAAATTCTGTCCTGTCTTTCCTGAAATTCCAGAATATAACACCGTCATAATTCTTAAACCCCCTGTAATCTCCTATGACAGCAGGAGGTATATACTGGTCATTAAGTCCCATATCATAGGCAGTTCTTAAAGATTTCATGAGAGTAGGACTTTTAGGCCCTTCTCCTTCCACTATGGCTCTATAGGATTTCTCTGTCTTGCTCCAGCAGTGTTTTGATCTGTTCATTGAAATATCACGGCCTGCGACTGTAGCTATATTTACATTTATATTTTTTTTATCACCAATCATCTCTTCGAGCCTGTCAGAGAGATCTTCTGCAAACCTGGGAGCCGAATGAGGCGGTGTGCCACGACCGTCGGAAAAGAAGTGTATATAAATGTTTTCCACTCCTTTTGTAATAGCAGCTTTTAATATGGCATAAAGATGTTTTATATGAGAATGTTCCTGGTTGTTTGAGACCAGTCCCAGGAGATGGAGAGCTGAGCTGTGTTCTATTACGTAATTTAACAGTTCATCAATCTCTTTATTTTCCATAATTCCGTCTTTATTTATGGCACGATTTATTGTTAACATCGGGTGTTCATAGGGTACGCCGCTTAGAACCTCATGACCTACTGCAGTAGATCCTTTTGCCCCTGCAGGCATACCTACTTCTTCACCTACTGCTATCAATCTGGTATAAGATGTTTCTCCTACCAGATCTTTAACTTCCTGTTTGAGATTTGATTTTTTTTTCATCAGATAATCAAGAAAAGGGGTATGGGCAAAAGCAAAACAGTTGTATTCCGCTTCAGTTCTGTCACCGCATCCGTCTAAAATAATCTCTACCAGAGGCCCCTCTCTTTCTGCTATATCAAGAGTGAGGGTCTTTATTAGATTTACATATGTTGACATAATTATTACTTTCTCCCCTCAGAGGAATATTTTGTATGTTTATCGGTCTTTCGAAATTTTGTGTAAAACCTGTTACATCTCTGTGTCATAGTAAATTTTTACAAAATATATTAATTTTTCTAATTATCTTTTTTCAGACCTGAAGTGGCAACAGTTTTCAGAACGTCCATAGAAGTTATTATTCCTACAATCTTTTTCCCGTTCATAACGGGAACTCTATGGATTTTTCTTTCACTCATTAATTTACAGACATGCTCAACAGGGTCATCTTCCGATACGAAAATAACTTCCTTTGTCATAATACCGTCAACCCAGTTGAAAGAACCTTTTTGTTCTCTTTCTTCGTCAAGACTGACTTTAACCTTTATCAGTCTGTCTACGGCTTTGAGGATATCCCTTTCGGAAATAATGCCTACAACTTCTCCGGCATCATCTACAACAGGCACCCCGGAAATTCTTTCTGTTATAAGCAGTTGTATGAGTTTTCTTATAGATAGATCAGAAGAAACGGTTATGACTTTTTGTGTCATAACATCTCTGGCTTTCATAGCTATTCCTCCCTTTTTATCGTAAGAGTTGACAGG
>JBEHWP010000668.1:0-3886 GCA_040217665.1 Vulcanimicrobiota bacterium | reverse complement strand
AAGATCTTTAAGGATGTGATAGAATGAAAAAAATAATTTTAATTATATTATTTTCCTTTTCAATTCTTATAGCAGGTAATTCGGCTTTAATTGTATCTGTCGCCGGTAGTGAAAATCATAAACACAGTGACGGAGAAACCTGTTCCGAATGTGAAAAACATTCTGAAAAAACAGGTATACATAAACACAGTGACGGAGAAACCTGTTCCGAATGTGAAAAACATTCTGAAAAAACAGGTGAACATAAGCACAGTGACGGAGAAACCTGTTCCGAATGTGAAAAACATGGAGACGAAGCAGAAGGCCATGAAGAAGGGGGAGAACACAATCATGGAGATAGTTGTGGTGTGGCCCATCATCATGACAGATTTATCCTTGATGCTGTTCTGGAACAGCCATGGAGACATCCTGAAAAATTGCGTACAGATATGTGGTTAATGAGAATAGCCCCTTTATCCTTTCTTTTTCTCCTGGCAATAGCATTGAGGCCGGCGGTTAATAAATTTATGAAGAAAGTAGGGAAATGATGCATACTTCCACCAGAATTGTTATTGCTATCATTCTTTTTTCTATTCTTGTTGGTTTTAGATTTTATCTTGATAAACCTTATATAAAAGTTATCAATCCTGGAGTTGAAAGTGTTTACAATCATTCGGTTAATATGGCTGCAGTTATTTTCGGAGAAACGAGAAAAACTATGGCTGCCGTGTTATGGGGAAGAGTGCTTAATTATCATACGGAAACATCTCATGCAACCTTTTATGGCCCCAGAAAAGATGTAAAACCTAGTGGTAATCTTTTTAAGACTGAAGGGGAACAGATATTACCAATATTAAGATTTATTACATGGCTGGATAATCATTTTATTAAAGCCTATGATTTTGGAGGTTATTTTCTTGCTATCACGCTCAATCAACCGGACGAAGGAATAAATTTTCTTGAAGAAGGTATAATGAATAACCCCAGAAATTATGATCTTTATCAGGGGCTTGCTTATATTTATTTCCATAAAGTGAAAAATTATAATATGGCAATAAATTATGCCAGAAAAGCTCTCGATAATATTACACACTATCCTGATGAAGATAATCCGAATATAGATATAGATTGCGTTAATTCCCTTCGTATAATAGGTCATTCCTATAGATTACTGGGTGACAGGATGAATGCAAAAATATATTTTAATATGATAGGAACGATTTCTAGTGATTATGAACCTCTCCGTGACAGGCTTATATATTATCTGGATCATGGCATATATATAATGGTTACGACTGAAACTCTGGATAATCTGAAAGGAAAGATATCGGAAGATAAACTGGAGAAGTTAAAAGAACTTGTAGATAAAGATACGTCAGAAGTAGTATTACGTGCTAAATTGAAAACATTTGATTTTTCGGAAGACGATATAAAAGATGTATTGAAGTATGTAAAAAGATGACATGGACAGGGATGGCCGGGATTTTCAGGATAGGGTATTCAGGGACCGTAAGAACATAACTCTGTCAAAACCCGTCAAGATTGCAAATATGATAAGGTTATTTTTTGACCTGTTATTGAGTGTCTTCTTTATCTGGCTCTTCTTTTATAACAGTACATTCTCTTACACCCTGTCCTTCCACATCGGTTACCTCAAAATTCAGCTCTCTGTATCTGAGTACGTCCCCTATTACAGGTGGGCGGCCGAGCATGTCAAGCATTAATCCGCTTACTGTATCTACTTCTTCATGGTCAAGCACTATATTTAAATGTTCTCCGAGTTTTTCAAGTCTTACAGTACCTTCTACATGGGTAATACCTTTACTGTCTTCATATATTTCAGGCCTTTTACCTGTTCCTTCTTCTATTTCTCCTACTACTTCTTCATAAAGATCCTCTATTGTTATAACTCCTTCTGTGCCTCCATGTTCATCCATTACCACTACCATGTGAGAACGTAATTTACCCATCACAAGAAGGACATCATTTAATTCTGCCGTCTCAGGTACATATGGCACTTCTCTGAGGTCTTTTCTATCTATATTTTCTTTTTTGAGTAATCGTCTGAATATATCTTTAATATGAATTATGCCTGCAATATGGTCAAGATCTCCGTCATATACGGGATATCTTGTGTGAGGAGAGTCATGAACAATTTTATTAAGTTCGTCAAAATCTACATCCAGAGGAATACCTGTCATTCTGACCCTTGGTACCATAACTTCACCGGCACTCAAATCGCCGAATTCAAACAGATCTCTTATAACCTGAGCGGATTCCGGACGGAGAAGTCCTCCTTCATGGCTTTCTTTAACAATATATTCCAGTTCTTCCGGTGTATAATAATGTTCACTTTCTGAAATCTGTCTTTTTATACCTATGATTTTTAAAATACCTGTTCCTATGGCATTGAAACCTATTACCATGGGATAGAGTATACATTGGACACATAGTATGAAAGGTGTAATCCAGAGGGATATTCTTTCTGCCATAAGCATACCGAGTACCTTCGGTACCATTTCACCTAAAACTACATGTAAATAAGTAAGACATGTAACTGCCATTATTTTTGCTATAACATAAATATTAATCCATGCCGGCAGTCCCAGGTATAAGAGAAAGCCTTTAGCCCATAAAGCCAGTTTTTGCTCCCCGTACATACCGAGTCCAAGACTGGCCAGAGTTATTCCCAGCTGGCCTGTAGTAGTATAGTTATCTAAATATTTCGGATTATGAATTATTTTTCTTACAAGACCTGCAAGCTTGTTCCCCTGCAGGTATTGTCTTTCAATAAATGCTCTTGTAGTTCCTACAATGGCAAATTCTGCTGCTACGAATAAACCGTTCAGCCCTATAAGTGTGGCAATTACGAAGATAACAAAAAGGCTATCCATTATTTGCTTCCTCCTGTGAAACAGGTTTTACCAGAATGGAACGGATAGCACGATGGTTGATCTCTTCAATTTCCAGTTCTATTCCGTCAATAGTAATATGTTCCCCTGCCCTGGGAAGATGACCGAGTATTTCAGTTACATATCCTCCTATTGTATCAACATTACCTTCCCATAGAACACCTGTCCACTGTTCTGCTTCATCGAGCCGCATAATACCGGGTAAACGTACCCTTCCGTCAGGGAGAGCCTCGGCTATGATCTGGTGGGTTTTAAATTCATCTCCTACGTCTCCCACCAGTTCTGCCAGTACATCCTCAAGTGTTATAAGGCCTGCTACACCACCGAATTCATCTACTATCATAGCCTGATGGCATTTTTTTTCTTTTAGCATAGAGAGCAATCTGTCAGCTTTTACAGTATCAGGTATAAACAGTGCAGGTCTCATTAACCTGTCAATGGACTTGATATTTCCATGTTTTAAGTAATGCATGACCATATCTTTTATGTTAATCATACCAATTATATTATCAATTGTACCTTTATAAACAGGAAGTCTTGTATATGGGCTCTGAGCGACTTTTTCAAGTATTTCATCGACGGGGGTTTCCAGATCAATGGCATTGATATGAAGCCTTGGAACCATCAACTGATGGGCCGGCCTTATACTGAGTTGAAGAGCCTGATGTAATCTCTTATGCTCATCAGGTTCAAGGAGTCCTCCGTCTCTGCTTTCTGCAATAAGGAGATCAATTTCTTCAGGGGAATGAATATGCCTGTGTGCCGCTTCATCTTTACCGATAAGTTTAAGTACTATAGAACCACTTGTGCTGATTACAGGAATGAACCAGGAAAAGAGGGACATAGACCAGGACATAGGTAAAATTGTGATAAGGGCAGTTTGAGTCGGATACTGTAAAGAAAGGTATTTGGGAATAAGTTCTCCGAAAACCAGCAGTATTCCTGTTAATAATAAGAGTATTACCAGTGCTGCCGTAGAATGGGCAGCTACTTCC
>JBEHWP010000667.1:0-3898 GCA_040217665.1 Vulcanimicrobiota bacterium | reverse complement strand
TAGAAATAAAGAGTGAACCTGATAAAGGAACAAAAGTGGAAATACTGGTAAGTGGTGTTCAGTAACTGCTTACCGGTTAACAACTTAAGAAGGATTGAAAAGTGAAAAGAACATGACATTGCTCACTATTCATTATTCACTGTTCACTGTAAAAGGGGTGGGTATTTATTTACACAGCCATAGTAGTAGACGATGAAAGTCCTGCCAGAGAAGAACTTATTACCCTTATAAATGAAGGGAGTGAAGATATAGAAATTATCGGAGAGGCATCATCAGGGCTCAGTGCTCTTCGACTTATAGCAGAAAAAAAACCTGACATAGTGTTTCTTGATATTCAAATGCCCGGTATTGACGGACTCGAACTGGCAAGAGAAATTACTTTTATGGAAGAGAAACCTGTCATAGTTTTTGTTACTGCCTATGACGAATATGCCATAAAAGCTTTTGAACTTGCTGCCACTGATTATATACTGAAACCTGCTCACCCTAAAAGATTAAAAAAGACACTGGAAAGAGTTATTTCTATAACAGGGGAAAAACCAGACAGAGACAGAACTGTGGAAAAACTATTTACAGTTTCCTGCCAGTCGAAACTGACCAGAATAATAGCCCGGAGAAAAGGTAAAGAGAATCGTATTCTCGTTGATATTCAGGATATACTTTATTTCTATGCCAGAGGAAGGGACTGTTTTTTAGTAACAGAAGGAGAAGAATTTGACGTAAAATACAATCTGAAAGAACTTGAAGAAAGACTTGATAAAATTTTTGTAAGATGTCATAAAAGTTTTCTTGTTAATATCAATCATATAGGAGAGATTATTCCCTGGTTTACCGGTTCTTATATGATAAAAATGAATGACAGGCAAAAAAGCGAAGTTCCTGTAAGCAGAAAATATGCAAAAGAATTTAAAGATTCTGTGGGATGGACTTAATTCCATTTATTTAATTTTTTCATTAAAGCTCTTCTGTGGGATAGACTTAATTCCATTTATTTAATTGCTTCAAATAGCTTTTTTTAGGATTTATCATATATTCAATTTCTGCTTCAACTTTTTTCAGAATAATCTGTTCAACAGCTCCTTTATCGGTTTTAATAAGTTTTGCAGGGGCTCTGTAAAAATCCTGGCCACAGTTAAAACAGTGAAAAAAAGCAAAATCTCCTTCCCTGCTTACATATTTTGCCATCATATTTTCAAGTGGCCACTCACATCTCGGACATATATTGTTTGATTTTTTATAAAATTTCTTTCTGAAAAAACTCATTTTATTACCTCACTGTAATATTCTGATTATACAGTGTATTTAATTAAATGCCCCTCTATTTATCATCGTCAATTTCCCATAATTCTTTAGGTTTTATAGGAATGAGATAATCTTCTATATTCACCTGATTGGCCATAGCTTCATTTAAATGGTTTTGCAGACATTCGCTGAAAGACTGACCTGTATGATTGGAGTAAAGGGCATCTGCAAAATATCTGGCTAAAGAGACAGTCCTGAGCCATTTATAAGATGTATCATGATAACTCTGTCCTCTGGGAATAGTATCTGTTGTAAGGACTTCAATATTTGCGTCGTAAAATTTCTTTTCAGCCGGTATGCCTTTCTTATCTGTACTGAACAATCCGTGAGTACAGCAGGCAAAAACTTTCTTAGCTCCTTCTTCCCAGAGAAGTTCTGCTCCGTTAAGGACAGAACTGCCTGTATCTATTATATCATCTATCATTATAGCATATTTATTTCTTACATTTCCTATAAGCTGCAAAGATTCCGTCTTACCTGTTTCATCATAAAATCTTCTTTTTTCTATAATAGCACAGGTTGTACCAAGTCTTTCGGCAAAGAAACGGGCTCTTGCCGCTCCTCCTGTGTCAGGCGACACTACAACCAGTTCATTTACATCTACATCTCTTAATATGGCATGATTCTTATAATAAAGTAAAAACAGAGGCAATGCTCTTACATTATCAACAGGAACATCGGCAAAACCCTGTGCCGCATCTGTATGCATTTCGGCAGTAACTATACGGTTAAAATACTTTCCTCCTGAAGTAGCCAGAAGATCAAATATAAGTTTGGCAGAAATAGGCTCTCTTCCTCTTGTTTTTTTATCCTGTCTCTGAAAAGGCAAAAAACTCCAGTAATTTATAATACTCTGAGCACCTGCCCTTTTAAGAGCATCATTTATAATAAACACTTCAAAAAAATCTTTGAATATATTTCTATTTTTTCCCAGAATTATTGATTGAAAAACATGAACTGCTTTTTTTCTCAAATTCACATTTAATCTTGCACTCAATTCACCATTAGGAAAATCAATTATATCTACTTCTCCCAGGGTCAGATCCGGAACCGGACAATCTTTCAACTTTGAAAATTCTTTTATTACTTTTTGAGCAAATTGCTTTCCCGCTCTTCCTGCAATTACAACTAAATCATTGTGATTGGTCATAGATCCTCCTTAGATATTCATGAACCCTGTTTGTCAACAGGCAGATAGATCGTAAAATCAGTTCCCTTTCCCTGTTCACTCTGTATATTTATTTCGCCGCCGTGACCTTTTATTATATCATAGGCTATTGTAATCCCCATACCTATACCTGTAGACCAGTCAATTTCATCTTTATTCAAAAGTTTTGTTGTAAAAAACGGTTCATATATTTTATCCTGATACTCAAATCCAATACCTTCTCCGGTATCTGAAAAAATTATTTCTATTTTGTCTTCTTTTAAACTCGTAGCCACAATAATCCTTTTTATAGAACCTGTAAGAGATGCACAGGCATTAATCAAAATGTTAAAAAGAGCTTCTCTTAACTTAAACTTATCCACAGTGATTTCCGGTACAGTTCCGTAAGATTTTTTAAGATCTATCCCATCCTTGATTAATTTCTTTTCAACAATTACAAGTATTTCATCTATAAAATCATTTATATTTATCTGACATGGTTCTATTTCTGCTCTTCTGCTGAAATTCAAAATACTTCTGGTAAGTCTACTGCCTCTCTCGCTGCTGCTCACTATGCCGTTGAAAGCTTTGTTTCTTATTGTATCATCCTTTTCCATCAGGCCAAGCTGAGCCCAGTTTTTTGTTACAGTAAGAATATTATTGAATTCATGTGCCACATAACTGCTAAGTTTACCTATAATTGCCATCCTGTGAGCTTTTATAATTCTATCTCTGAGGGTATCATTATTTGCATATTTAAAATAATCTTCCAGATCGACCATGAATCTTTCTTCTATTTCATCAAAATAGGATACTATTTTTATATAGACTTTATTTCTGTCCTGTTCTGAAACATTATTCAAACATATATCCAGGAATACATTTCTGATTATTTTTAATCCTTTGAGGGCCTGTTTAAAGGGAATAGTATCTCTATGGAGCTTTTTTGTCCGTATGAAATAATATAAACGTGGAATATTATCGGCACCCGGGTGAGTTAAACCTTCAATTAATTCATTTATAAAAAACGGAAGAGGAGAATAAATCTCAATAAGTTCAGGATAAAGAGAAGATTCAAATTCTCCCACGATTTTCTTCAGAAAATCCTTTTTTGACTCTTTTACTATATTTTCTATAGAATAAGAAAAAGTCATAAAGCTAACTCCCGCACGTTATCCCGCACGTTATCGTTATATTACATATATTACACACATAAAGTCAAAACCCTTTTAAATTTTTTTAAAAATCCAATTAAGAAAGAGTCAATAGTGAGTATACTTCGCAAATTTTTAAAAAAATCTGCGAAAGTATAGCTCTTAAATTAATTCAGAAAACAATTTTTTATAACAGGTAGGTTTTTTTATAAAACATGTAGAAAGATTTTATCTGTATATAAAATACTGTAAGATGTTACAGGTGTTACAGCATACCTGTCAACTCTTACGATAA
>JBEHWP010000666.1:0-3908 GCA_040217665.1 Vulcanimicrobiota bacterium | reverse complement strand
TTGCCCTTTCTACTCCGAGGGAGTAAAAGACTATCCTGGTTCCGTCGGGAGACCAGTGAGGCCAGTAATTATAAACCCACGCTCCCAGCTCAAATGTTTTTAATTCATCTTTTTCCATTGTTTGCCAGGGAACATCGACTTTTCTGCTCCATGTTACACTTCCTGTAAGGGCATGTTTATCACTTCCGTCTTTATTCATAATAAACACTTCTTCATTCGGTGCATTTTCCTGTGATGATATATAGACTATTTTATCCCCTGCCGGAGAATAAGAAGGATCTTTGTCTGTACTGTTAAAATCTGTTAATCGTTCTATACCTTTTTCTCCGCCTGTGGGAGTGTATTTTACAGTGAAAATATCTGTATTCAGTGGACCTGATCTTTCGGAAGCAAATATTATAGTACGTCCATCGGGAGACCAGTCAGGTTTAAACTCATTGGCTCTGTTTTTGGTTATTTTTACCTGATTCTTACCATTTTCATCCATAACATAAATTTCGGGATTGCCGTCTCTTTCCGATACAAATGCTATTTTCTGTTTTTTTATGTCTTTTATATCCAGAGGTTTGAACTGACATCCTGAAAGAGCTGTTATTAGAATTGTAAGAAACACTGTAATGTATTTTTTCATAGTTATTAACATCAGTCCTGAGATATTTTGACTCCTGAATTATTTAAAATTTTGTTTTATAAAAACATCCTGTCCACTGTATATATCCATATAAAGAGTCCATGCATTTTTTAACTCTTCTTTATTTATCTCTATCTTCCAGGTGATATAGAATTCCACTGTATTTTCTCTTTCTTTTCTTAAAGGAAATATGACCTGTTGAGCCTCTTCTGTTAAATCAGTATCTTTTACTATATAGGCAAGCATCTGTCCTCCATATCCTTTATACGGAATAGATCTGCCTGTAAGAATCTCTTTTATCTTTTCTTTATCCATACCTTTTTCATGAGGTATTTCTATATCAGGATACCATCTGTTTCTTATTTCTTTTACTACACCGGGATGGTCTATTTTTACAGATACTCTTGTACCTTCTACTGGCATGTCATATTGAATCTGTCCTCCATAATCTACCCATACATAACCGAGTTCAGGATTTTCATTACCTCTTACATTAATACATTTCGGTAACTGTTCCTTTATTCCCAGTAAAACACGGTTTTTCTTTAAAAATTCATCTGCTAATTTTATGGCAAGCTTATAATCAGTTAAATTTTTCCTCTCAGGCATACCTTCTACAGAAGCATAGGCAAGAAAACCACTGAATTGATCTATCATTATTGTCCGCCATTGTTCACCGTTTAAAGAACGAAATTCTTTCTCTGCCTTCTCTTTTACATCACTCATAACAGACCTTATAGTAAAGGGATATTTTACTGCTCTATCTTTAGAATAGGACAGAGCGGTAAGTGCAAATACTAATAAACATACAGATAAAAATAAATTTTTCATTAAATGTTCCTCTTTCAAGATTTATATATAGCATATAATAAAATGATTAAAAAAACAAGAATATACCCTAAATATTTGGTGATATTTCATGTAATTCGAGAGATTCACCCGATTTAAGATATTCTCTTTTACATAGATCTACCAGTATATTTGCCATTTCTTCCGGTTGGCCGGGAGGAGCGTATTTAAAGGCATCTCTGAATAATTTTGTATTTACAGAGCCGGAACAGATAGAATAAACCTTTATAAATGGAAGTTCTCCTGCAATACTCTCAGTAAACCCTATGACGCCGAATTTACTTGCACAGTAAGCTGCAAAATTCGGGAAACCATGTTTTCCTGCTCCTGACGATATATTAATAATCATACTGTTCTTTTTCATATAAGCTATGGCTTCCCTGCAGGTAAGAAACATACCTTTCAGGTTTGTATCCATAGTCGTATCCCATTCTTCCTCTGTAGTTTCAGTAAGCGGTTTATAGTAACCTGCTCCTGCATTATTAATGAGTACATCTATTTGTTTGAATTTTTCCGATATCTTTTCTATCATATTTTTTACATCTCCCGAATTTCTTACATCACATTCTATGCCCGTACATTCTCCGCCTTCTTTAATTATTTCTTCGCAGGTTCTGTCCAGGTCGGCTTTATGTCTTGAACATATTATTACTCTGGCTCCTTCAGCAGCAAAACTTCTGGCAGTGGCTTCCCCTATACCTCTACTTCCTCCTGTAATAAGGACTATTTTGTTTTTGATATCCATAAAATATCTCCTCTGTTTAAATTTGTAATTTCACAGTTTATAGATGATACCTTAATGACAGATAACTGTTTCTGACTCAGAGTATAATAGTTTCATAACAATCCATAATTAAGAATGAGTGAAAAGTGAGTAGTGAGTAGGGAATAGTGAGTAAAGTCCTATCTTTTTCACTTTTCACTATAATTAAATTTTAGTAAGTTATGAAATACTCTATAGTAGTTACTGGCATGTATGAAATTACATGTAATTAGAATTATAACTCAATTTTTGTAATAAGGTCAAATCCAAAAAATACTTGACAGAATGTCGGTGAAGTTTTATAATTACTCGATGAAAATCATTAAAATTATCTGAAAGGGGGATTTTCTATGCCAATCTATGATTTCAGATGTTCTTCCTGTGGACATAAATTTGAATATTTTACTTTTAAATTAAACGGGCAGCAAGTGAACTGCGAATGTTGTGGCTCAGTAGCAAATAGATTAATATCACCAGTAGGTATAATTTTTAAAGGATCTGGCTTTTATGTGACAGATTCTCGAAAATCCTCTACCCTTACCAGTACAGACAGCTCGGATGCAAAGACTGATACAGGTGCAAAAACTGACACAGGCAGTAAAATAGACAGTAAAGTAGAAAAAGCAGCTTAAATAAAAATATCTGAAAAAAATATAAGAGGGGCGAGTTAACTCGTCCCTCTTATATTTTGCGAGCAGTTGCCTTCCAGTTTGTGATGCTCTTACGAATGCAACATAACCTTTTCTTACAGACTGCTCACTTATAATTACTGCATTCTGCGTCCTCCAAGAAATCTTTCATTGTAATAATAATCATTGAGGCTGTTTATTGTTACTTCACCGGCTCCTGATGATGCATGAATAAATTGTGAATTTCCAATATAAATACCTACATGGGATGCACCGTATGTGTAGGTTGTAAAGAATACCATATCTCCTGGCTGTAATTCATTTCTTCCTACAGAAATGCCTTCTGTAAACTGGGCATCAGCGGTTCTCAATATGGAAATACCATTGTCTGCATAAACCCTCTGGGCAAATCCGGAACAATCAAATCCATAGGCTGTTGTTCCGCCCCATACATAGGGAACACCCATATATGAATAAGCTGTATCAACAAGGCCGTTGCATCTGTTACTTACGGGAGCTTTATATGAACTGCCGGTAGAACCTGACGATATGGAAACCATTTCGTCAGGGAGTATATCTACACCTATATAACCTTTATATACCCAGCCTTTATATTTATTTGTTGAAATAAGTACCCATCCGTTGTTATCATAACTTTCAGCATGGACTTCCATACCATTATTGACAGTTGTGATAACTTTTTCGTTCAGAGATGGCCCTTTTCTTACATTGACGCCGTTACCCTGAATATATCTTATTTTTGAAGATGTTACAGTATTCTGTGCATTCCTTGAGTCTGTAAGATATTTCTCTTTAATCCATCCTTTACGTTCTCCTTCGAGAACAACACTTACCCATCCTGAACTATCGTATGTTTTAATAAAAGCTTTATCTCCTGCATTGGCGATTGTAACCACAGAAGAATTAATAGAAGCTTTACTTCTTACGTTTACACCATTTCCACATACATATCTTACTTTCATGCCGGGATATACAGGGGAAGAAGTAATAAATTCAACATTGATCCATGCATTTA
>JBEHWP010000665.1:0-3910 GCA_040217665.1 Vulcanimicrobiota bacterium | reverse complement strand
AGGGAGTAACAAGAATGATATTCCTCATAGCAGATGCAGGACCCCATATGGATTATGAAAATGATTATAATTATAAAAAAGAAATAGAAGTGGCAAAATCAAAAAATATAATGATTTCCACTGTGGGATGCAGTGGTCTTGACAGTACAGCAGATGCTATATTCAGGGAAATTGCCTGTGCTACAAACGGCACTCCCGATTATCTTACATACCGTCAGGCCTTTGTAAATGAGAAAGGAGACGAAAAGGTTATACTCTATCAGGGCGGAAGAAGTTATGTGGTAAATGATAAATATAAAAGTGATACATCCTGGAAAGACAGCGGAGCGATTAATTTTGCTTCGGAAGAAAAGGCCAAAACAGTTTCAGCACCTTCTGCATCCTATTCTGCAGGTGATACGGTTGCAGGAGAATGCGAAGGTTACTCCAGAAAATCTTCTGAAAAGCTGGAAAATAATCTGGACAGGAGTATAACACAGCAGGTTCAGAATGAGGCCAAAAAGCAGGGAGTAAAGTATTAGAGAACGTGATGCGTAATGCGTAATGCGTAATGCGTGATATCAGTATTGAACTACGCATTACGCATTATTATTTTAACCTCCGCCGGAGGCTATAAAAAATCCCAGTAACCCACCCAGAATAGTGGCTATATAGGGATTTTTATATATTTCTCAGCCACATCCGGTTTTTGCCATAATCATGCTCAGGCCAAGACCGAGGAGACCTCCTATTAATATGGAAAGAATTATTTTTAGATTCATATTGTTCACCTCGTAACGCGTGACGATTGGCGCGTGACGCGAAGAATAGACTTTATTATAATATATTTCTTGTCTTTTTTTTATTTACCTTTTTATATATAGATGCATATTTTTTGAAAAAGATTCTTATTGCACATTAAATTATTATGAGATATAATCGACTCAGATATTATTAATCGGTTAATCCTGTCCTCTACGCGTCACGCGTCACGCGTTACGCATTACGAGCTAAATAAATTTATGAAAAATTGTTACATTAAATTATCCATTTTACTTGTTACATTAATCTTAATTACTTCTATATCCTGCGTATTTGCAAGAGTTGGCGGAGGCCATACCTATGGCGGAGGAGACAGTGACGGAGGAGGCTACAGCGGTGGTGGCGGCAGCGGCGGCGGCGGCGGAGACGGAGAGGTTATATTTTTACTGGTCAGATTACTGATATGGCTTATAATAGAAGTACCTGCTATAGGTATACCTCTTACTCTCATTATTATAATAGCGGCTGTTGTTTATTATGCCGGTAAGTCAAGGAAAGGAACATCCTATAGAAGTCCTTCCTATGTAAATAATTATTATACACCGAAGGCTCCGAGAAGAACCGGTGCTCTTTCGGAACAGATTGGTACCTATAAACATAAGGATCCGAATTTTTCAAGACCTCTATTCCTTGATTTTATCCAATTACTTTATACTAAAGTTCAAACAGCAAGAGGAGATAAATCCTGGGCCGGTCTTACGCCTTATATAAGCGAAAATATTTTAAACCTTGAGAGAATGGGCGTTTCTCCGTCACCACCCGATAAGGTTGATGATATTGTAATAGGCACGTCGAATATTAAGAAAATAGACACTACTTCTTCACAATTTGATAAAATAACAGTAGAGTTCGAAGCAAATTATACAGAACACAGATCCAGACCAAAAGTCGAATCTGTCATATATTATACAAAAGAAATATGGATTTTTCAGAGGAAAAAAAGAGTTCTTTCGAAAGGGCCAGAAGAGATAACTTCATTTCACTGTCCTTCATGTGGAAGTCCTGTGGAGTTAAAACAGGATGGAACATGTCCCTACTGTGACATGGTAGTAAATAAAGGTGATTTTCACTGGCAGTTATCCAGTGTTCTCTCAGTCGAGAAATATCCCAGACCGCCTCTGAAATTTACTGGCTCTTCTGTAGAGAGAGGGACTGACCTGCCTGATGTGGTACAGCATAATATTCAGTCTGTAAAAAGAGCTTTTCAGGCCCGTTATCCAGATTTCTCATGGAATGAATTCAATCAGAAGGTAAGACATACTTTTATGACACTGCAGCAGGCATGGTCAACATGTAACTGGGAACTGTCACGTCATCTTGAAACAGATCATCTCTTTTCAACCCACAGATACTGGATAGAAAGATATAAAAAAGAAGGCTTCAGGAACTGTATTGAAGATATTGAAATACTTTCCATCACTCATGTAAAGATAGAACAGGACGCCTATTATGAGAGTATAACAGTCAGAATTAAAGCCAGTATGAAAGATTATACTGTAGATAAAACAGGCCATATAGTGGACGGAAATAAGAACAGAGCCAGAGTATTTTCCGAATACTGGACTTTTATAAGAAGAGCCGGTTTTGCAGACGATAAAAAAGAAAAGAAAGAACATACATGTCCCAACTGTGGTGCTGATATAAAGGTTAATATGGCAGGTATATGTGAATACTGCGACAGCAAGATAACGTCCGGCGAATTTGACTGGATCCTTTCAAATATAGAACAGGATGAAGCATATAAAGGGTAGTAAGCAGTGATTAAAACTCACTGCTTACCTATCTATCCATCCCAGAACAGAAGCTCCTCCTCCTGTAAGGAATCTTGTTTCATTCTGCTCAAGATCTACAAGCCATATTTCTTTTTTTACGGGATTATTATAGACGATTTTTAACGAATCCATTGATATACATGGCCGGCTGACTCCGTAACTTTCTACAGATGTATTGAGCATACGCATTTTTCCTCCGTCACTCATAGCTAAAACATATCTTCCGTCTTCGCTCCAGAAGGGTTTATAGCCTTTACCCAGTATTTTAGCAGAGCCGTTCAGGTTAACCATATATATATTGTTTTCTTTTGTTTTCTTATCAGGAGCTTCAAATACAAGCAAATCTCCTTCCTGGGACCATTGAGGAGCTGTAAGGGTTTCTCCTTTCTTGTTTACTTTTGAATTGAACAGTGCCCTCATACCACCGCTTTCTATATTGATAATCCATACGTCGCCTGTTCCTGATTTGTTTGCCCGAAAGGCTATCCTCTCCCCGTCAGGTGACCATGAAGGATTATAAGGTGACAGACCTTTTACTTTATCTCCTCCCGGATTTTTTAACCATTCTCCGCTGGCAGGCACAATATATAATTTATTCTGTGCTATCAGGGTTATTTTGTCTTTTTCGGGAGACCAGGATATATTCTGTTTCGGACTTATCATAAATTCTTTTATCTTTACATATTTTGTGCCATTCGTGTATATTATGCCCAGGACACCTTTAGGATCTTCCGGCTTTGCTTTCGCCGCACATACCACTTTAGTTCCGTCAGGTGAAAAATTATTAATACTTTCCATTTCAGAACTTCTGGATACATTTACTGCACATGTGCCGTCCCAGTTCATAATGAACAGATCATTTTCTTTTATACCTGCAAGTTTGTTTCTTTCCGGTGACATAAGCAGTTCTTTATATTCGCTTACATCACATATTTTTTCTTCATTACTTCCTTCTGAATTTATGGTCCATAGATATCCTTCACTGATGAACAGCACAAGCCCTTCTCCACTTCTGGCATATATTGAGAATGAGACTGTAAATATAATTGCAATTATTGTTAAAAATTTTTTTTTCACAACTCTGACCTGCCTTTCCTTGTAATAATTTATAGTATAAATTATTTTAGATAAAATGCTTCCTCCATAATTTTTATCTAAAACTTTATTTCACGCCATTAAGAGTGAAGATTACTCTGTTTTTTTATTATACATTTTTTCAGAACCTGTGACAACAATTAAAACTATTATCTATTGAATAAAATGAATTTATAGAGTAAAATATGTTTAATTCAATGTAAAAGAACCCTCGCGTAACGCGTAACGCGTTACGCGTCACG
>JBEHWP010000664.1:0-3921 GCA_040217665.1 Vulcanimicrobiota bacterium | reverse complement strand
TTGTAAAAATTGATTTTATAAATAAAGAAGATGTTCTTGATGGTGTTATTATCAGAGAATTTAAAACATATCCTGCATATTTTGGCACTTATGATCAATTTCATATTATAAGAGAGTATATTGATAAATTTGAGAATTTATTTTTAATAGGCAGAAATGGCATGCACAGATATAATAATCAGGATCATTCTATGTTAACTGCAATTACGGCAGTAGAACATATTATAAATAATATACCTGGTAAAGATAAGATATGGCATATTAATACAGAAGAAGAATATAACGAAGAAAAATAGACACACTTTGAGCTATACGAAAAAAATATAACACATACTCCTGTCCCCGGATGGGCTCCGGAGGAACGGGAGGAACAAATTTTCATATTTCGTTGTGACCACTTATGTTATAACAAGCTCTCCCTCGACAGTCAGATTATCTTCAAGAAAAACCTGGCAGTTTCTTTTATTCAAAATTTTTACATTCCCTTTTAATTTTATGTTTCTGCCGAACGTTACGTCTCCCTGAACTGTTAATCTTTCACATTCCAGAAGAGAAGGAGACCCGGATGGAAATCTGTCTTCTAACTGGGAAATCATTTTATAATAATGTGAATCCAGGTCTATAATTATATGAGGAAGTTTTCTTTCCAGGTTAGGTATTATCTGGAAATCTTCTGTAATGATAAATGCATCTGATCTTATGGCAAGTAAATCATTTGTTCTTTTTACAGGAGCAAATCTTTTGCGGGGAATTCTCACTGCCTGCGAGTTTTTAAATACTGAAATAGCGCTCCCCATAGCTGTTTCTAACTGATAAACAGGTGTAGTTTTACTGTCACAGGGATTAACGGTTTTTTTGTTACAGATCATGGGAAGACCCAGAATATTATTCTGTTTATCCATCAGATTTTTTAGTGATGAGAGATTGATCCAGAGATTATTTGTATTGAAATATTTATATTTTTTTATATCCTGAAAGCTTTCCTGCTCCGCAGCAGGGCATTGAGCCACTTCTCTGAGAATAAATTGCCCGTCTTTCATAACTGCAAGATGACCTCCCTTTTTATCCGCTTCTGTTCTGTCGGCAACTTCCATCATAAAAGGAATTTCTTTTTCTGCAAAATATCCCAGAATTGACGTGTCCATAACTGCCCCCAGATTATCTGCATTTGCTACGAACATGTATAAATATCCTTCGTCCAACAATATATCCAGTATGCCTGTTGTAACAAGGGAACTATATATGTCTCCATGACCTGGAGGATACCATTCCAGATCCGGTGCATCAGGATACAGAGCAGGGCATAAATCTTCCTGATTGATTTTCGGAACCCTGTTCTGTAAAAAACTCCGCGGTATATTGTTTTGAAGGTTATAGTTTTTTAATACACTTAAACTGTCAGAATCTGTAGCAAAACTGTTCATAAGCATAAGAGGTATTTTACATATTATAGCCTGAGAAGCTATTATATCCAGAAAGGTGAGATTATTTTTAACCTTCAGGAGTGATTTTGCTCTATCAAGGCCCATACCTGTTCCAAGACCGCCGTTCAGTTTCAGCAGAATTGTTTTCTTCAAGGCCTTATTACCTGTTTCCCTCAGACCTGCGGGAAAATTTTCCGTATCCGGTAAATTGTCTACCCCTTCGATAGAACTATCAGAGATTAAACCTGATTCTCCTTCTATTAACTGATTATAATAATATTCAAAATTTTTAATAACAATGTCAGGTATATGTTCGCTTTCCATTTTATGTTTAAATTTTAAAAAGTTTTTTTTATGAGACATTTTGCTGAAACACCTCTCAAGTAAAAAAGATTATCATAAATTTTTGCTGCTTTTTGCTCCATATTTAATAAATAAATCCTTTATTTCCGGACTTTTAGCCAGATCAAGTGGTGTATTACCCTCTGTGTCCTTTATATTAATATTGCCTTTATAATATAAGAGTTTCTTTATAAAAAGTTCTCTATATTTAAGGGTAAGATCAAATTTTTCTTTCGGTTCAATAGCAATCATTGCAAGGATATGAAAAGGAGATGTTTTGCAATTATCTATACCATATAAAGTATTAATTTTGGCTCCACTTTTTATAAGAAGTTCTACAAGATGTATATTTTTGTTCATATCTTCTTCATTAAGAACACATTGCTTGCCCGCAAGTATTTGCAGAGGAGTTCCTAAATTCATAGATGATTGCTGGGCAAAAATATTGGTATCTGCTCCATAGGTTAGTAAAAGTTCAGTCAATTCAGACTCTCCATGAGCTACAGCAAAATGGAGTAAAGCAGGACTTATGTTTTTTAAATGCATTATGAAAATTTTTTTATTTACAAGTTCTGGATTTAATTTTAAAGCTTTCTCTATGGATTTATATCCTTTTGTTTTGAGTCCCGGGTCATAATTATGATTTGGGAAATAGAGAAGATATAGAGCTACTCCTTTAAAATACATTGCTTTTGAATTTTCAGAGTCATATTCTAGAGACTTATTATAACAGGTAATTGCTTTATTTTCTTCACCTGTTTGGAGATAACAATTTCCTTTATTTAGCCATAATTGAGGTGAACCAGGATCTGCATTCAGAGCTTTATCAAAACACTTAATTGCTTCTTCATATTTTTTTTCTTCATATAACTTTATTCCTTTATTATTCCATTCAGAAGATGACTGACTATAAACAGGTAAGAAAACAGCCATTAGAAATAATATCATAAGAGAGACAAAAACTGTATTTTTAGAAATCATAAAATTTACCTCTCCTCTCAAAATTCTTAATATCTTAAATACATAAGAGAATTCGCTTTTTAATGTTTAAAGTCCTTTTTATTATTCCCTGTTACCGGAGATTGTGAGAGGGAATTTTTTTATGAAAGTAGAATATAAATTTTAAAGAATAGTAAAAAAATATATTCCGGAAGTGATTGTTATGTTATGGCCTTCATATAAACAGTTAATTAAGGATGGCACTTTTCAGGAAAGAATCGATAAAGCTTATAAAATAATGGAAAGCTGCACTTTATGTCCCAGAAACTGCAGGGTAAATCGTCTGAAAGGGCAGAGGGGATACTGCGGAGCAGATGATAAATTTTTGGTTTCAAGCCACGGAGCCCATTACGGAGAAGAAAATCCTCTTGTCGGCCGTGGCGGTTCAGGCACCATATTCCTGGCAAACTGTAATTTAAAATGTATTTTCTGTCAGAATTACGATATAAGTCATTTAGAGAGAGGTCTTGTTAAGACTCCGAAGGAGCTTGCAGGTATGATGATTGAGCTTCAGGAGGAAGGATGTCATAATATTAATTTTGTAACTCCCACCCATTATATGCCACAGATTATTCATGGGATAAAAATAGCTGCAGAATCCGGTCTTTCTATACCGATAGTGTGGAACTGCGGAGGTTATGAAAGAGAGGATATGATAAAATTACTTGACTCTATAGTGGATATATATATGCCGGATTTTAAATTCTGGGATAGAGATGTGGCCTTAAAACTGGTCAATGCAGGAGATTACAGAGAGAGGGCCTGTGAAGCTTTTAGAGAAATGTACAGACAGACAGGTGAACTTGTTCTGGATGAAAAAGGGCTGGCAACAAAGGGTATGCTTGTAAGACATCTGGTTTTACCGGAAAATATGGCAGGAACAAAAGATGTTATGACTTTTATTGCTACAGAATTATCGGGAAATACCTATGTAAATATAATGGAGCAATATCGCCCCTGTTTTGAATCGAAAAAGGTGAAAGCTATGGGCAGAAGGCCTACAGATGCAGAATATGCTCTCGCAGTAAAAGAAGCGCACGAATGCGGAATTACAAGGCTTGACAGGAAAGAAGACAGGCTTCAATGGATGTTTTTCAGTGACCGGTGAGCAGTTATCAGTAACGTCGGCCGGTGAATGGTTTAAAATTATCCGTCA
>JBEHWP010000663.1:0-3929 GCA_040217665.1 Vulcanimicrobiota bacterium | reverse complement strand
GTGGCAAACTGGTTTTGCAGACTGTTAATATTTTGCGTCTATATAATTTATAACTCTCTTTTAATACGGCATATCTTTTCCTCCAGAGCCCGGCCAGGGACAGGAGCGTGTTCCATATTTTTTGGGTACCAATTTACCTGTTGCGGTACTTAGTCTTCTTCTTATCCAGCTATCAAAAGTTTTCAAAATGCCTGGTGTTTCACATAATCCGTAGTATCGTTTGACAGGAGATATTTTGTTTCTATTTCCGAGCTTATTTCCTCCCATATTTCAATAGGAACAAGAACAGATTTTTTTTCTCCCTTTTCATCGATTAAATATTGAATGTCTTTTTCATATTCAAGGAGTGACATATAAAATACCTCCTAAAATCTATATTAACGTCCCTTTTTTCATTTTAACATATCCCTATAGTAACAGCAAGAATGGAATTATCCTGTAATAGCTATCTTCTCATCTTATTATACACCTGGCCATATAAAAACATTTCTCACAGACCGAAGAATATATGCTATGGATATACTGAATTTTAATGATATAAAGTGAGCAGCAGATAATTTCTTACCTGCTGCTCATCTTAATCGTGATGCGTAATGCGTAACGCGTGACGGGTATATTTCACTCTTCACGGCTCACGACTCACGCCTAATACCCTCTGGCAAACTGAAAATGCATGGGATCATTTGGCAACTGATAGAACCCATGTTTCTGAAATACCTCCGCTATGGCCTTCTGTCCTGCAGTCTGTTTTGAAGATCCCATAGGATGAGCTCCTGCATTTATGTCCACTGCTATACCCCATGAATGAGTGCTCAGAGATTTGCCGTTTCTCTTGGTTCTATAGTTATAACATCCGTCAAATTCCTTTATATTACCGGAAAGTCCTTTGTCCTTTATTTCCTGAAAAACTGCATTCAATTTGGGAGCAATCTTCTCATTACATTTTACATTTATCATCTTACCGCCGGGGCCTGCAGGCATTTTCACATTGACCTGATTTTTGCCGGCAGGGCCGAACATTTTCTCTATAGCCGCTCTGCCCCGGGGAGGTGTTGTTCCCAGTGTATCTCCGGGGATCTTGCCGGGCTGCTGTGCGCCTGTATCTTTCGCCCCTTCGACTTTAGCACCTGGCGGCAGCTGGCCTGTATCAGGTTTTTTAGATTGTTCCGCTGCCTTTACTTCCTCCTGTGGACTGACTTTTTGTCCCTGTTCCTTGAGTGCATCGGGATTTTTCATCAGAGTAAGTTTTCCGTTTACAGTGGGATCAAGAGAATCTTTCTTTGATCCCGTACATATATCTACCCTTGAGAAACCTTTACCGGTAAAAGCTCCACCTGTGTCTACGGCACGAAAATCAATATGTCTGCCATATTTTTTATCTATTTCCGGTATGGTAAAGGAATCTCCGTATTTAACCTGACCTGATTTATAAAGGTTTTTATCCAGGGCAATGGCAGCAGATTTTGCTTTACCGTCAAGAACATCCTGAAGAGTAGTCAATTTATTACCTTTTTTATCCAGATAACCGCCTTCCATTTTGCTGTTATGCGGATAATAACCTGTACCCTTTGCCGTCCCCATTACCTTTCCGCCTTCTCCGGTGGAAGGTTTTTCCTGTCCTTTTACCTGTCCTGTCTCTGACTGAGATTTTTTCACACTGTCTTTACTGCCTGTCTTATGAGCCGCTGCAGTTACGCCTGTTTTCTGACTCTTACCGGCACTACCGCTTTTGCCTGTGCTGCGACTCTTACCGGCACTACCGCTTTTACCTGTGCTGCGACTCTTACCGGCACTACCGCTTTTGCCTGTGCTGCGGCCTGCTCCTGATTTCTTTCCGGAAGCTCCCTTTACTCCGCCGCTCTTTCCATCTGTACCGAGAATATTACCTAAAAAATTACCTAATTGTTTGAAAGGATTTTGCATCTCAGAGGCCTTCTGTGATTTATGCCTTCCCGTTTTACCTTTCATGGATTTTGAACCGCCGGCCTTTGTGCTCTTTCCGCCGGATACTTTGCCAAGACCGCTTCTTACCCTGGCAGATTTCCCAGCCTTTCCGCCCCCTCCTACTTTAGCTGCGCCTTTCCCGGAAAGACCTTTCATAGACCTGGAACTGCTGGACTTAGAAGTACTGGATCTGACTTTTGACATTCATCATCCCTCCTGATTTTTAAACTTTTGCTGAAGTTAAAATGATTATTGAAAATTATTTAGATAAACTATCTATACATAATTTTCATCTAAAGCGTTATTTTACGCCATTGAAAATGAAAATTCCTTACCTTAAAATTACTCACACCTAAATATATAACACGACAATTCTGTCTGACATAAAGACCTAATCGGTGAAAATAATCTCTTCCGGATTCTCAAAAGAAATTTCCAGTTGCGCAATTATCTGCGTGGCTTCAAAAGCCATATCAAGTCCGTCATCAAGATGAACAGGGTCTTTATCTGAAAAGAATTTTCCCATTTCTCTCAACCCATGTTCATAAATTCTAAATGCATCAAGACCATTTGTAATTACTGTTTCCAGATATTTCTCTTCTTCACTGGAAGAAAACTCTAGATCTTCAAAATCCTTTTTCCCTGATGCAAGATTTGACGTCATCCACTTCAGGGTAGAGGAAAATCTTTCTTCGCTTATTTTACCTTCTTTTAACAATTCCACTTCACTTTTAAGTCGCTCAAAATTCGGATTTGTATAGTATTCCTCTTCTTCATCCGATATTTCATAGTAATTACTGTCGTCAGGGATAGAACCGGAAATTTTTGATTTCCATGCCATATCCATCTTTTTTATTTCTTCTTCAAAAAAATCTTCATCTTCGTCTTCATCTTCAGCTTCTTCTTCCTGAAGAAGCAATAGAGATGTATACAATCTGTTAATTGCCGAAGAGGCAATATCCATTCCTTCCAGAATATGATCAACGTCTCCGTCGGTAAAATATGTATCAAGTTCATCAAGGGCTTCACTGTAAAGTTTAAACGCCCTGTCTATTCTTACAAGCAATTCTCTTATAACAAAAGAGTCATTTTTATATATTTCTTTTATTTCATTGAAAGAAGACATTTCTTCATAAAGTTTTTCCCTTAAATATTCAAGTACTTCGACAAGTTCTTCATCGGCTACGGTTCCTCTGCATACACCTTTCCCAATCTCGATAAGTTCTCTCAATTCAAGAGTTTCATAATCTTCAAGTTCTTCATCTTCCCAGTCAGGAATAGTTTCATCAAAATCTTCTTCATCAAATAATTCTTCCGGCTCTTCTTCATAAATTTTATCTTCCGGAATCTCTATATCAAAAGCATTGCCTATAGCAGAAAAAATATCGTCAAGGTCCTCTTTTCTGTCTGTAACACCATTCATATTAAAAGCTTCGCTGAAAGGCTCTACGGCAGTCTTACCGCAGAAAGAACAGAATTTACTTGTAAGACGTATATCTTTATTACAATGAACACACTTTTTTGTTTCAATCTCGCTGTAAACCAATTAAATTACCCCTTTAAAGGATTGTCAAAATCTTCTTCATCAAATATTTCTTCTCCATCTTCTTCATTGTCTATATCCTGTGGTATATCTTCCCTTTCAGTTCTACCGCAAAAAAAACAAAATTTACTTGTAAGACATATATCCATCTTGCAATAAATACATTTTTTTGCGTCAATATCCTTCGAAATCAATTAAATTACCTCTTTCAAAAAAATTCCTGTAAAATATATCCTCCTATATAATAAAACTGTTAGATATAGAAAAAAGTTACAATAAAATATTTTTTTTAATATATTTTTATAATACCATCAGGAGGCAAGTTCAAAAGAGTTATAATAGATTGAACTTAACGCCCTGCGGGCGAATTGTTTAAAGTTGAGGGTTGAAGGTTGAGAGTTGAATCAACCATAAACTCTCAACTCTCAACTCTCAACCATAT
>JBEHWP010000662.1:0-3939 GCA_040217665.1 Vulcanimicrobiota bacterium | reverse complement strand
ACAGGGACTTTAGGATGGGTCATAGCAAACAGTAATGATATCAAAGGAGGGTCTGAAGGGGTAAGGCCGGCGAATATTCAGACAATGTTTGATAAATACTGGGACGGAACGAGTGAAAATCATCAGATATCTTTAGTTCAGACAGGCGGAGGCATACCGGGAGCGATTGCAATTAAGGACATGCCATGGGACGTACCGCCTATGCCGATAAAGGATATACCTCCGTTCCCTGTAATGCCCCTTGAGTTATAATTTATTATATGATAGAAAAATTTAATAGTGTCAATAAAGACTTTGGCCCCTTTGAATTTAAAGAAAAGGGGTCAAAATTTATTTCTTATTTATTCCCTGTTTCTACAGAAGAGGAAGCAGATAAAATATTAAATAGATTGAAAAAAGAATTTTACGATGCCACTCATATATGTTATTCCTATAGAATTGGTCGTGGTATAGAAGAGTATGCCAGAATAAATGATGCAGGAGAACCTTCAGGCACTGCAGGAAGACCTATTTATCAGGAGATTATCAGACGGGATCTGTTCAATGTTCTCCTTGCCGTTATCAGATACTTCGGTGGTATTAAATTAGGGAAAGGGGGATTGCAGAGAGCCTATTCCGGCGCATCGAGGAATGTAATAGATATATCTGATATAGTTATTTGTGAAATAAGAAAAGAAGTCTCTCTGTCCGTTCCTTTTAATTTTATCGGTGACATAATAAATATGGCAGGCAGATTCGGTATGAAAATATTGTCTCAGGAATATACACAGGAGGGAGTATCCATGTTTCTTTCCGTTCCTGCAGGAAAAGTAGAGGCATTTCAGGCACAATTAACAGAAAAAACAGCCGGAAAGATTCAGATAGTAATTGGTGAGTAGAAACCGGATTTCACTCTTCACTCTCTACTCACCAATCATTACTAAATATTGACCTTTTGAAGTGACGGTACTTCACTTTCCGAATAATAAACAACCTTGACTATCGTACCATAATTTGTCGTCCAGTAGAAGAACTCAACAGGCTGTCCCGGTTTGACATCTTTTATGGCATTCCAGAAATCTGCAAGAGATTTTACCGGATAATAGGTTAAGTTTATAAGTATTCCTCTTATTGTTCCTTTATGTGCTCCCCAGGCTTCAGCAGAACTGCCTTCCAGAACATCACTTACATAGACGCAATCCGGAGATGCCCATGAATAGGATGTTTCATAAACAGTCGGACTGTTTGGCTGTATGACCATACCGGCAAAAGTAACATATTCTTTCGGTCTCAGGGAACCTCTTTCCAGAACATCCAGATCAAGTTTGACTTGCTGTCCCATACGGCACAGGAGAAATGAGCATTTTTTACCGCCGAGATTTCTCATGGTAGATAAAAAATCTGCATTATTTACAGGTATTTTATTATCAACAGACATGATTATATCACCCGGCATAAACCCGCTTTTCTCAGCAGGGCTTTCTTTGAGAATAGCCGTTACTAAAATAGATTTTCTCGGAAGAGAGACATAAAATGTTGCTCCGAAATCTTCTATTGCTCTGTCAGGATTTATCTCTTCTATTGTTGCGCCAATCCATCCCATACGGCCGGCATAGGGAAGTTCTCCTTTTATGACCTGTTCTATAATCGGTTTTAACTGATTTATTGCAAGACTCCAGCCAATTCCATGAGTATCACTGGTTACTGCAGTATTTACTCCTATAACGAGTCCGTCTTCAAGAGATATAAGAGGCCCTCCGCTGTTACCGGGATTTATGGCTGCATCTGTCTGAAGGAAAGAACCTGCAAAATCACCGGGAGTATTGGTTGTGCTTGAGATAATGCCTTTTGTTGCACAGTATTCGAGTCCCATAGGGTTGCCGAATGTTCCAACCGAAATACCTACAGATGTTTTTTCGGAGTCTCCCATTACGGCACAGCTTATACCGGGAGATACACCTTTTTCACTCAATTTGAATTTTAATATACCGAAATCATATATAGGATCTATATATACTGGAAGAGCCTGAAATCTTTCTCCGTCTTTAAAACTTATTTGAAGTGAACTGATACCGTCTCCTATAACATGCTTATTTGTTCCGACAAAAGCATAGCCTGTATTTTTATCTATGTGGAGAACAAACCCGGAACCGGTCCATGAACCACGGCTGGATGTTTCAAGGGCTGTAACAGTACTTCCGTAGATTCGAACTGTATACTTTTCTGCTTCTTTAAAATAGCTCTCTTGATTTGTCTGTGCCATTACAGAAGAGGAAATTAAAAATACCAGAACAGTCAGAATATAATATTTTATCTTCATAAAAATCACTCCTTAAATAATTTGTAAGCCTTCAGCTATCAGCAGTGAGCAGTCAGCTTTTATTAGAATTACATAGTAAATGTCATTAAATATTATTAGACTATTTATATAATCAGGGCCTGTAATCTTTAGCCGATAGCTGATAGCTAACTGCTGAACGCTTACAATAATTTTATAAAACGTCCAGATTGGCTCCTGTTCACTACACACGTGGTAGAGATATATGTGCTCTTGTTCCTTTACCTGCTTCACTTTCTATAATGAAGTTTCCCCCTGCGAATTCGACAAGTCTTCTGGTAATGATAAGTCCGAGTCCTACACCCTGTTGTTCATATATTTTTCTTTCAAATTGTATATAGGCACCTATATCGGCAATTTGAACGGGAGTCATACCTCTGCCTTTATCGTTAATATAAATATGAAACATGTTGTCAAATTCGGTAATTATATGAACAGATTGGCCTGATGAAGAAAATTTAAAAGCATTATCAAGCAATTCTTCAAGTATTTTTTCCAGATTTGTTTCTGAAATACATACAGAGCCATCCTGCAGTTCCAGTATTAAATCATTTTCTCTATTTTCCAGCTTTGCTTTTTTTAAAGCTATATGGGATATAATATGTTCTACAGAGTTTATATTACCCTGTAAAAGTTTGATTCTATCTAAATTCGCTTCAGTCAGTTCAAGTTCTGCATAGAGCAGTGTATTCTGTATGAGTCTGTGAAGTCTCTGACCTGAGTTGTAAATTTCCTGTACCAGTTCAAGTAATTCTTTTCTATCAATTGTTTCATATTCGTTTATCAATATTTCAGAGAGACCCAGTATGCCATTGAGAGGTGATCTGAATTCATGTGGTAAAGATCTGGCAATAGAAGTTCTGAGTTCATCGAGTTTTTCCCTGGATTTATTATGAATAATTTCCTGTTTTTTTAATCTGGTATTAATTGCAGTAAGAAGTTCTTTTCTTGTGAAAGGTTTGGTTATATAATCATCTGCTCCCAGTTCCATACCCTGTCTCTGTTCAAACCTGTCAGCTTTTGCAGTAAGAAATATAAAAGGTATGGTTGCCGTTAAAGGATCTTTTCGTAATTCGCTGAGAACACAGTACCCGTCCATTTCCGGCATCATTACATCACATATAATCAGATCAGGGAATATTTCTTTTGCTCTGGCCAGACCTGTTAAACCGTTTTCTGCCCCTGAAACCTGATAATTTTCAAATTCCAGTGTTTTTAATATATTTCCAAGAACAGATGGTTCATCTTCTATTACAAGAATTTTTTTCACGTTTCATCTCCTTTACAATTATTTTAAAACTATAAGAATGTTCATTTTTTATGCTATAATATAAAGTTTTAGATAAAAAAAGAGTCCATTTATCTATATGATTAGCCAATGGGGATATTAATAGTCACAGTCGTACCTTCTCCTATAAGAGATGATATATTTATATTTCCTTTATGAAGTTCCAGACACCGTCTGACAATTGTAAAACCAAGGCCTGCACCGGGTATAGTACCGACATTTTTTGCCCTGTGAAATGCCTCGAAAACCCTGTCATGTTCTTCCTGAGGGATACCTATACCTTTATCTTTGATAATAAAAACAATTTCTTTATCCTTACAGGTTAAATTACATG
>JBEHWP010000661.1:0-3940 GCA_040217665.1 Vulcanimicrobiota bacterium | reverse complement strand
GGACTGAGTTTGAATGTAAAAGCAGATGTCTCTAAAAAAAATTTACCTGTCCATGTTGGCACATTTATAAGTAGCATTCCATCCTTTTTTAATATTCTTCTACATTCATTTAATATATATATAGGCTCCCATAAATGTTCTAAAACAGAGTTCATTAATATGAGATGAAAGGATTCATTTTGGAAGTTCTTAATTACCTCTTCAATCTTACCTTCAAAAAATTGTAACTTTGGAAGTGTTTTTATTTCTTTATTAATGGAGAGATCTACACCAACACCTTTCGTAATAATAGGCACAACTTTTTTTAATATTATTGCATTATAACCACACCCTAAATCTAATAACTCTATATTTTTTTCTTTTAACTTTTTTATAGTTTTTTTAATTATTATTTCAGACAGATATATACCGAATTTATCGATTAATGATAAATTTATATTTTCACCATAAGAGGTATCTCTAGTTTTATTATTACTCATATATATTCTCTTTTCTTTTCCTTGCTGCATCTTTATTTAAAATCATATTAAAGATTAGTGTAAATGTGAATGTTTGAAAACCTGTAGTAAGAAGTAACAACCCAATAAGAGCTATTTTAGATATTTCATTTAATCTGAAATTACTTATAATATAGTTATGCAGAAAACCTATAAGAAGGATAGTGGCTATAAATATTAGCAGGCATCCTGTAATAACACCTTTATTATAAGAAAAAATATATTTATATTTTAGCGTTTCTTTAGGATTAAAATTATAAATTATTTTGGATAATATTCTCATTTGAAATAAGGAATACCCAAGTATTAATAACATTATTCCTAATATAATACTATGAGTGGATAATACTATATTTCCTATAGCAATAACTTTATCCATCATTAACAAAATTACAAGAAATAAACCTGTTAATGTACTGATTAAACTTGCAGGTAGTAAAAAGAAATCAGGGGCATATAATAACATAACTTTTAGATTAATCCATCCTGCATACCATGGGGAAAACCATCCTGTACGCTTGTGATGACTCAGTCTTCCTTCAGGATCCTTATAAAATTTTATTGGGACTTCGCATATTTTTAAATTTAATTTACTAGATTTTAATGTCATCTCTGAAGCATATTCCCAGGAACTTGATTCTAAGTTAATTTTTTTTAATGCTTCCATTGTCATAGCGCGCATTCCACAATGTATATCACTATAATTAGAACCATAAATAACATTAAGTATAAAAGTTGTTAAAGGAGTTCCGAAATAACGATGCAATGGAGGCATAGACCCTGGTTCTATATAGCCTCCCATTCGTGTACCCATTACAAATTCGTATCCATCATTTAATTTATCAACAAAAGATTTTATTTCGCGAAAATCATATGTACAGTCACAATCTCCCATTATGATATATTCTCCACGAATATGAGGTATAGCATCAATATAGGCCTGTCCCAGCCCTCTTTTAGGAACTCTTATTACTTTTGCTCCAGCAGACTCTGCTATCTCTGAAGTTTTATCTGTAGAGCTATCTATAATTAATATTTCTCCATCTACACCAGCTTTTTCTAATCCCTCTTTACACCACTCAATAAATTGTTTAATTGTTAATTCTTCATTTAATGCAGGGACCACTATAGAAACAAATTTTTTTTTGTACGTTGTAGATTCCTGTGAATTCATAATATTCTCCATATAGCACCTTTTCTAATATGTCATAATCTTTGTTCCTTCAAAATCAAATTTAAAACGGACTTCCATTAATCCGATTTCTAACATAGCTCTTCTTAAGGTTATTTTGTTGTCAGCATAAAACATAAGAAATCCACCTCCACCGGCTCCAATTAATTTCCCACCAACTGCTCCATTTTTGATAGCCAGGTCATACCATTCATTAATTTTATTATTTGACATTATGTTAGAACGTTTCTTTTTATAATCCCAGTGAATATTCATTAATTCGGCAAATTTTCCCAGGTTTCCTTTTTCAAGAGCTTCTTCACTTTGATACCCTAATTCTTTTATAAAATGTAAATTCTCAACCATGTCCTTATCATTTACTTTTGTTTTTTCTTTTTGTTCTTTTAGAATAGATGAAGCTTCTCTAGAATAACCAGTAAAAAATAGTAACAGGTTATCTTCTAAATTATATAGAGTTTCATCATTAATTTTTAAAGGTTTTGCTTCTACCTGATCATTTGTATGAAAACGAAAACATGTTATACCTCCATAAGCAGAAATATACTGATCTTGCTTCCCAATAGGTTCTCCAAGTCGATTAATTTCAATATCACATGCTTGTTCTGCTAGTTCCTGTGGATGAATTAAGTTCTTTTTATAAGTATGTAACCCTTTTAGAAGAGCAGTTGTAAAACTACCTGAAGAGCCTAGTCCTGTACCTGCAGGAACATCAGCCATACTGGTAATTTCTAGATGTGACAGGCAGTTAGTTGCGTTCATGCATTCTCTGATTAATGGATGTTTAATAGCTTCTATACTTTGAACTTCTTCTAAACGTGAATATTTGAGCATAATATCTGATATAAATCTTTTATGTATTATTATATAAACATATTTATCTATAGCTGCTGAAAGAACAAAACCTCCAAATTTTCTATAGTATCCAGGAAGATCTGTTCCACCACCACCTAATGAAATTCTTAGAGGACTACGAGTTATAATCATATAAATTTCACCTTTCACATCTTTGTGCAAGAAGAATTAATTGCGCTCCTGAATTAAAAAAATTATTTATATAAAATAAATAATATAATATATATGAAATAGCTTTTTTCATAAACCCATATTTTTTCTTGGCAAAATTATCATATATTGTTTCTGGAGCTATTATATTAATAGCGTATTTATAAAATGTATGTATCGGAAAACCCCAGTATTTACGTAATATAATTTTAAATCCATATCTTTCTATTTCAGCTATTAGTTCCTGTCCCTGGTAATGTCTTATATGGCCAACTATTTTGTCGATTTTATGTAATTTACCACTTGGCACAGTAATAAGTAAATATTTATCTACCATTTTTGTCAAATTTTTTATTGCTGATTTCCAATCTTCAATATGCTCAAGAACCTCTGACGTAATGACTAAATCAAATTTTTTATTCTTCGGATAAGTTTCTTTGGAGATATCGAGCTTTATGAATTGTGCATTAGTAAAATATTTACTATTACTATTAATAACTTCATCTGAAATATCGCATCCATAGAGTTCTTTATTCATATGAGATAAATATTCAAATAAGTATGGCTGGGCACATCCAGCATCTAAACATGACGAAAAATCGAGTTTTTTTATTATGTCTAATATTATATTTCGCCTGTGTCTAGGAGCAGGAGAATAACGATGTGCATCATCCCATTGTACAACTATATGATTATAATCCATATAACTACCCTTTCAAATCCCAATTAAATTTATTCAATTTTGCATCTTCATAGATAGAGCTTACAGATTTATATATGGCAGAATTTGTTGTGTAAGCATTTTCCCAGCCTAATTTCCTAATCTTTCCAGAATTAAGCCTTACAATTGGCACATCCCCTTTCCATCCTCTTGTACCACCTGTATAGTTATAATGTACATCTTTCAGTCCCAGAATGTTTTTTACTATATCTGCTATCTCCGTTACTGTTATAGAATCAAGTGTTGCTACATTGTAATATCTATATCCATGTAATGTTATTTTTTCAACCAGTCTGATTGCATTTACTATATCATCTATATAAATATAAGATTTACTTTGTGTTCCATCACCCAGTATAGTCAATTCATTTGGATTTTTGAGTAAATTCCTAACGAAATCATATCCAACACCATGAGTTTGATGTGGCCCAACAACATTTGCAAATCTAAAAACTGAAGCATTCATGTCGAACATATGGCAATAAGAACATATTAAGCCTTCACATGCCAGTTTACTTGCACCATAGG
>JBEHWP010000660.1:0-3946 GCA_040217665.1 Vulcanimicrobiota bacterium | reverse complement strand
ATATTAACAAGTTCATATTTAATTTTTCTCTCTTTATTTCCACACATAGAAGAAGTCACATCGAGTAAACTTACTGTAAGACGAACAAGTCTGTTGGTTTCATCATTTATGACCTGAAGAAAACGCCTGCATACCTCCGGTTCACTGTAAGCACCTTCCAGAAGAGTTTCAACAAATCCCTTTATAGATGTGAGAGGCGTTCTAAATTCATGAGAAGCATTTCCTACAAATTGAACCATTGCTTTTTCAATATTTCTCAGTGTGGTAAAATCCCTCATAATAACTATTAAGCCGTCCAGTTTATCACCTTTTACAAGAGGAACCAGGAATACTGAAAAAACCTTTTTATCAGGTAACTCCAGTATTTTTTCCACTGCTCCCAGTGTTGAACCTTTAAAAACTTCATCTACAAATTCTATAAAGTCCCCATTATCCAGAATATCATATTTTTCTCCTGTTACTTTATCTCTTTTGACTGAAAAAACCAGTTCTGCCATAGAATTAAAGAGCTGTATTTTTCCTGATTTATTCAAACCTATTACAGCATCGAAACCACATTCTACCGCACATTCTAAAAGTCTGGTATAAACGCTCATAACTCTAATATTTTAACCTTCCTCCCCCTGAAATTTATAACCTATGCCATGGACAGTTTTCAGATATTTCGGATTGCTGGGTTTATCTTCAATTTTCTGTCTGAGCCTTCTTACATGAACATCAACAGTTCTTGTATCACCCAGATAATCATAACCCCAGAGCTGTTCAAGGAGAAAATCTCTTGTAAATACCTTGCCTGCACTGGTAGCAAGAAGTTTTAACAGGTCAAATTCTTTCGGTTTTAAATCGATTTTTTTATCATTCAGCCTGACTTCATGTTTAATCAGATTTATATGAAGATTATCAAAATGTAATTCTTCCTGTTCATCACTTTTCTGCCCTGTCCTTCTGAGAACAGTTCTGATTTTTGTTATTAACAATTTCGGGCTGAAAGGTTTTGTCACATAATCATCTGCTCCGAGTTCCAGACCAAGGATCATGTCAATTTCTTCTCCCTTGGCTGTAACAATTATAATCGGAACTTTAGACTCTTTTCTCAGAGTCTTACATACATCAAGTCCTCCGAGTTCTGGCATCATCAAATCCAGAATTATAAGGTCAGGTTTCTCCTCTCTGGCAACCCTGAGAGCTTCCATACCATCAAAAGCTGTAGCTACTTCGTAACCTTCTTTTTTCAAATTAAATTTCATTAATTCCACAATATTTCTTTCATCATCTACAACAAGTATTTTTTCACGGGCCATGCCTGCTGGTCTCAAAAAGAAACCAGTAAACACCTCCTTTTATAAAATCGTGACGCGTAATGCGTGACGCGTGCACCGGGATTAATCAGATTAAATATTACATATAATATTTTCAATCAAACCTTCTCTACCGTTACGCGTTACGACTACAAAAATCTTAATCCACTAAAGCTTTTCTCCAACTCTGAAAGTTCTCCTTCTTAGATTTACTAACTAAAAAAATTATTCTGCTCATGTCCCTGTCCCCTGAAGCAAGTAAAGCCTGTATAAACGACCATTTCACACTTTCAAACTTCAGTCTCACATTTTTAATTTTTTTAAATTTATCTTTCAAAAATCTTATCTTTTCTTCCATTTCATCCATAGAAACAGTGGGGAAAGATGCAAAATCAGTGGCAGGTTTCGGAATAAATTGATTTATACTCAAATATAATTTCACGTCACCTCTATCAAATATTTTTCTGACAAAACACACTATTTCTTCCAGATCTGCATCTGTTTCACCGGGAAGTCCTATCATAAAATAACATTTAAAATTTTTTATTCCTTCTTTCAATGAAATTTCTACGGCTCTCAAGAAATCGTCATCGCTTATAAACTTACGACAGAATTGTCTGAGTCTCTGTCCTGCCTCAGGAGCAAGGGTTATGGTTTTCTGGCCGGAAGTTACAAGGGAAGAAATCATCTGCCCGGTAATAGTGTCTGCCCTTAAAGAGGAAAAGGAAATCTTCATACCAAGAGATATAATAGAAGAACACAGTTCGTCTATATCTTTATAATCACTGACATTGGGAGCAATCAAACCGATAGAATCGGTAAGAGATTTTGCATTCCTGAGAGTTTCCTTTAAAAAATCCAGATTTCTGGTTCTGTAAGGTTTTATACACTTTCCTACCATGCAGAAAGAACAGCTATGTTTACATCCTCTCGCTATTTCGAGTAAAAACATATTTTTAAATTCTGTGTCAGGAGTTATAACAGAAGAAGCTCCTCTGAAATGATTTAAATCTCTTAAATAATATTTTTTTACACAGGAGAAATTAGCATGTAAAGCAGGCACATAAATACCGTCAATATTTGAAATGTCTTTTAATAATTGGCCTTTATCTTTATTACCTGACAATTTAAAATTGTGAACCACATCTACGAGTCCGGCAAGTATTTCTTCTGCTTCTCCAAGAACTATGGCATCAAAAAAATCTGCGAGAGGTTCAGGATTATAAAAACTAAAAGCGCCACCTCCGATAACCAGGGGGAAAGGATTTTCTCTCTGTGAGCAATAATAAGGAATATTTCCGAAAGAAAGCATTTGAGGGACTCTTATATAATCGAGTTCAAAAGAGACAGAAAAACCTATTATATCATAATTCCCCAGAGGAGTGCCTGTTTCAAGGGAATATAAACCTTTAGATATATGGTCGGGATAAAAAAAACGTTCTGCTGAAGTATATTTATGGCAGTTAAGAACATCATAAACGACCTGGAAGCCAAGACTGGACATACCGACATAATAAGTATTGGGATAGACCAGTGCCACTCTGACAGAAGCTCCATGGTGAAAAAAAGCAACAAAAGATTTTTCCTTTTGAAGCCTCTCTTTTCTCCATTTAGTCAGTTCCCAGTCCATTGTAATTTAAAAAGCCTGTACAACTCGTTCAAGTGATGACATAAGTAAAAAGTTATTCTGAAAACCCTTACCAGCAGGTCTTATAAGCCACAAATCCTCGGTTATAGAGAGGATCTTCTGCATATGCTGTAAATTAACAAGAAAAATCCTCGGCAGTACTGATTCAAAGACATCTGTCATAGATAAACTTATCTTTTTTTTCTCTCTGTTTTCCTGATAATGATGATAAAGAGCATATATGAATGCCTGCCAGCTTACAGGATAATAATCAAATTTAATAGTTTTTTTGTCTGTTATACTCAAAAATCCGAAGACCTCGAGTATATTATTTAAATTCTTAAGCATAGCAGAGCTTTCTTTATCCATTAACAGATAAACACTGCTTTTGAAATTAGTCTTACTAATTTCTTTCTTTTGAGGAAGAAAATTATAAAGATAATATAATATTTGAAGAATCACTGATTCTACAGATGCTAAATGATAAAATATTATTTCTTTTTTTACACTGTCTTCCAGATGGTCAAGATTAATTAATGTTAGAAGAGGAGTATGGATAATTTTACCATCCTCTGTAAAATTTAAAAATCTCTCTTTTATGACCTCAATATATTTATTTTTTGTTTGAGTAGTCCTGGATGACAGGATTTTATGACTTTCTCTGTTAAATTCATCTAAAGTCGAAAGGCTGGATGCCAGCTTTAAGAGCATTATTGTTTCATCTAAAATGGCACCGCATTTTATACCATCATAGCCCATAATATTTCGGCCCTCCCGGCCAAAGCCTCCTCTCGTATATATGTCATTCAATTATAATTCCACATTACCACTAATCTCTCCTTCTTAAAAAAGCAGGAATATCTATATCTGAAGTAGAGAAAGTAGGTTTTCTCGGAGGAGTTATAACAGTGGTTTTAGCAGTCCTCGGAACTTCAGGTGATTTCATACTGCCAAATCCTGTAGCAACTACAATAATTTTTACATCAGCTTCCATCGTTTCATCACAGGCTGTTCCGAAAAT
>JBEHWP010000659.1:0-3954 GCA_040217665.1 Vulcanimicrobiota bacterium | reverse complement strand
CGAATATAGTTTATGATGCTCAACATATACATAAAACAACTTATTCCTTTACTCAATCCACTATAGATGCTATAAAAAAATATATTAAAGATACTACTGGAAATGATTTAACTCCACAACAAATAAATGTATTAGATATTTTATTCCAGAATGAAGCTACGTGTGAAAAAATAGATGAATTACAACCCTTGGCTACTGTATTTACAGATCCAAATCAGATTGATGTCATCTGGAATAATATGAAACAAACTACTTATTATAAAATAGATTGCTCTATAAAACCCGGTAGAACTGTTATCAGACCAGATGATTTTAAAGATTTATCCGATTATGCCGTAATCTATATCGAGACCCACGGATTTGTAAATGGAATAGCCTGTGGCCCTATATATAAAGATGATAATTACTTACAACAAAATGGTTACCTGAATGATAATGATAAATATGATCCATTTATTCAGGATTCAACCGGTACCTGGTGTATTGGTTATCCACCTTATGTACCACCATCTAATCCAAATTCGCCACCACCACCAGATACAAAACTTGTTATAGAATCATATGTACTTACCTATAACTTCTTTAATTCTTTACCAAAAAAGGATTTTAGCAAATCACTTGTATATATAACTGCCTGTAATTCTTTTAATTTTATTGAACAGGCAAACAATCCTTTAAAGGGTGCAAAGGCATATCTGGGCTTTTCTAAAGAAGCAGAAATACATTGGGATAGAGATATTTCATATTATTTTTTCCTCTACCTCTTAGATGGATATCAAAAACCATTCGAGCTGTTTCCCAGAGATGCCAGTTTTTATTTATATGATCCAGAACCTTTTCCTCCATCAGAACGAATGAGTATCCAAAAAGCCCTTAAGACATTTACAGATGTACAATGGAAAGAGCCTAATAAGGATATTAAGTCAGCAAATCCGGATCCGCATAATTATCCGGAGGACAATCCTGCTTATATCTGTAATGGTTGTGAATTAAAGATAAAGCCAAATTTAAATGAAGAACTTTATTTCCCGATACCAGATAAGGTAATTATTCATAAAAACTAATTTTAATAATTACAGGATAAACAGGAGTTTAATATGAAAAAAAATACTATTATAAGTTTTGTAATACTAAGTTTTATACTTATTATTTTAACGAAAGCCTGGAGTAATAATGATAGTTCTAAAGAGTTATCAGATTCTTACATATTCGTTAAGCAATGGGGTTCTATGGGAAGAGAAAACGGACAATTTGGTGGAATTGGTGTAGCTCCCGAAAGTACCTTTATAATTACTGATGAGACTATAGAAAATCTAAAAAATAAGATTGATACTGAAAAATTAAACACTCTGGAAGATATAAAAAACAGGGAGTTTAATAAATATGACGATAATGAATTTAGATCTACTTTAAAAGAGTTAAATTTTAATGAGAAAGAAATTTATATAATTATGGGAGCTGCTGCGTTAAAAAAAGTAAGTGATAGAATGGTTAATGGTCCTCTTTATATTGCAGTGGATAAATCAGATAATATTTATGTCTCTGATTATTATAACGGTGGAATACAGAAATTTGACTCTGAGGGAAATTTTTTGACTAAATGGAATGGGCTTGATCCCCGGGGAATTACAGTAGATTTTAGAGGTTATGTTTATGTAGTAGATTATTCTAGACATTGTGTTCAGAAATTCGATTCTCAGGGTAATTTCCTGCTTAAATGGGGTGAAAAAGGTCTGGATGATGGAAAGTTTGACATGGCTACAGACATTGCTGCGGACCCGGAAGGATATATCTATGTATTAGATGCAACTGACTTAAAATATGACTACGTGGATATTCGTATGAGGAGTAATCTGCAAAAATTTGATTCTAATGGAAATTTTGTAAAGAAATGGCATCTTCTTTCATTTGAAATTGCTATTAAAATAGATGCAACAGGAAATATTTTTACGGCAACTTATAACAAGGGTTGTGGTATTGCTAGAATTAATTCATTAGATAATTTTATAACATCAAAAGATGAAGAATGGGGTTGGTTAGTAAATATGTTACTAAGAGTAAGAAGAATACCAAAAGAGGGAGAAGGGGAACAGTTAGGATCATTTCTATGTGAATGGGCTTGGGCTACAACTCTTGGAGAAGGAACTGTAAATTTGGCCACAGACTCAGAAGGTAACCTCTTTGTAGTAGATAAACAAGGTAGTTGTGTTTACAAACTTGATCCCAACACCAGGGGAAAAATACTCGCTAAATGGGGTTCTTTTGGTTCAGGTGAAGGAGAATTTAATCGCCCCGAAGCAGTGGCAGTAGATTCGAAAGGAAATGTTTATGTTATGGATACAGGCAATTATCGTATTCAAAAATTTGCACCAGTTTCAAATACAAATAATTAACTTAAAACAAAAGGAGGAAAATTTTAATGAAAAGAAAGAAAGTTCTAATACTAACTCTATTGTTAATCATAATCGGCCTTATTATTTTTACCGGATGTGGAGGTGGAAGTAATAACCTGATTTCTTCTCCTTCCATAACCAATCAAAATCCAACTAATACCCCTATAAATACCGGTGCATATTTAACTATAAATATAACATGGCCTCAAAACAATTCACCCGGAAATATTATTATGTCTTCAGGTGATGAAGAAAATAATCTCACTGCTTCTATGCCAAATGGTGTAAATAAGATTATAGTTAAAATTCGTGAAGCACCTGACCTGAATGACCCAAATGCACCTCCTGATGATCCAGGGAGTTATCAGGAAAATGGTTATACTGAAATTCTTCCACCACCAAATACTATTGAAAGTACAGTAACTCTTGGCCCTCTCACAGGTGCAAAAGTAATAGTAAGAGTAGAAACCTATGATAACAAAGGTCTTTTATCAATAGCAGAAAAGGAACAAGTATTGAAAATAGATCAACTTGAAATTGATCTGGATTTAGGTTCCACAAACATATACGTAAAAGTTCCTCCTATATTTTTAGAAGGCATCCTTAATGGAGAGCCTGATATTTTACCTTTAAAGAAAAGTGAAACCTATATTAAAACTCGAATAAGCCTTGAATCTCCTGATTTACTACCTAAACCTACTCCAAGTCCTACAGCTTATATCCCTAAAGAGAATAATACAATGCAAAGTCAGGAAACAGTTGGAGTAGAAAACATCAAAGTCAGATATACCATAGTAGGCGGATACGGAGCACTGACAACCGATGGGATAAATTATTCACAGTCGGTAACAGTCAATAGTGATTACAATGGCAACTGTAATCCGGTAAATTTAAGAGCTGACAGCCATTTAGATATGTACATACGATATGACTATTTTCTTGACCGTAATAACCCTGATACTATAAGTTACACTGATATTCAGGATACAGAAGTTTTTGGTTTATATGCATGGCAGGTAGTAGCCAATCCACCTCAAATACAGAATATTCCAGGAGATTCCACTGTCAAAGTAGGACTTTTCGTGGATCATTCGGATTTCCCGTATTATTATATTCCTCCAGCAGCAGCACAGAATAAAAAAATATTCTTTGAAGTAATAGATCCCAATACAGGAGGTTCCTTTAATCCAACAGAAGCTTTTACTGGAAATGACGGTATATGTTCTTCTATATTCAAATTACTGGTAGAAGGTATAACAGTAAACGTCAGATATGTTTTCCCTATCTATCCCGAATTATATCCACAGAGCAGCCCTTATTATTACGTAGAAGGTTCCTGGATACCTGACACTTCATCAGGTAAATCTTCAACTATAGAAGCATCAGGAAATAAAAACCATATATTCAAAGAAAAGAAACGTGGATTTGTAAGGTATGATGAGAATAACAATCAGGTAATAGAAGAACTTCCAGATCCCAATATACCGTTACAGATACAAAATTGTCCTGATAAAATATCTTTCCCTTATAAAGACAATTTAATCAACTTAAAAACAGATTG
>JBEHWP010000658.1:0-3961 GCA_040217665.1 Vulcanimicrobiota bacterium | reverse complement strand
AATAATTAGTGAAAAGTGAAAAATAATTAAAATCCAGTTTTTATCACATATCACTCTGAATATTCTGTTTTTTATACAATCACCCTTTACCACTCACTCTTCACCCTTTATTCTTTACTGAAAAATTTCTTCAAAGGGATCTCTTTTTCTTATATACTCAATATGTCCGTCTTCTTTTACCATGACCCTGTCAGGTCTAGGAAAGGAATTTGGATTGCTTTCCATAAATCCGGAGCAGTACGCTCCTGTATCATGTATAAGAAGAACGTCTCCTCTCTGTGGTTTTCTCTGAAGTTTTACTTTATACCTGGCTATCATGTCTCCTGAAAAACAGAGGTTTCCTCCGACAAATGTTTCAAATGACATGTCGTCTTTTTTGTGGTAATCTGTTATTATATCCCACCGTCTCAGAATATTTTCAAGGAGTGATTCACAGTGGGATGTAACCCCCATTTCTATGGTAATTAAATTATGATTACCGGCTATGTTTCTGACAGTATTGACTTTTGCCAGGGTAATGCCTCCGTCGTCTGCTATACTTCTTCCGGGCTCAATAATAAGAAGAGGTTCTCCGATAGATTTTAGATTTTCTACTGTGTTTTTACCTTTTATGGCACTTTTTAATATAGCTTCTAACATTTTCTCTTTCGGATAAAAAGAATAGAATTTTTCGCCTCTCCATTCTTTAAGATCTTTTTTGAAGCCGCAGGGATTGTTATTCCAGGCAAAAACTTCTGTAAAATCTCCTTCCGTTGATTTTATATAACCTTTTCTTACCATGTTTACAATATATTCCCATTCTTCTTTATTTACATAGGAAACAGGATAGCCTCCGCCTATGTCTATAATTTTACATGTTCTACCTGTTTCTTTCAATATATAAGCCATTTCTATCATTTTACTGAGAACTTCCCCGTATGGTTCCATATCGGTTATCTGGGATCCTATATGGGTATGAAATCCGAGAAGTTCAACGGAAGGATAACTGTCAAGGGATTTTATAAAACCGGGAATCTCTTTCAGAGGAACACCGAATTTTGTCCATATTCCTGCTGTGAAAACCCCTTCTGCCGTAACATCTGAGAGTTCGTATCCGCTTATTCTTATGAGAGCTTTTGCCTTTTTCCCCATGGTACCGGCTATATTTGAAATAACCTTGAATTCTTCAATACTGTCAGCTACTATAAGAATATTTTTGTTTATTGCTTCTTCAATAAGAAAGTCTTCCTTGCAGTTACCGTTTAAAACTATCTTCTCCGTTTCTATACCGGAGTCTATTGCACATTTTGCCTCATTATATGAAGCTACATCTGCGCCGCATCCTTCTTCTCTTGCTATCTTGAATATGGCACTATCTGTACAGGCTTTTGCCGCATAACATACAAGGCCGTTATTGTAACAAGAGTCAAAAACCCTTTTAAAAGATTTCAAGTTTTCCCTTATAACAGGTTCATAAATTATATGGAGAGGTAATTTATAATTATCTGTCCAGAAAGAAAGAGGGTAACCTGCAATTAATATTTCATTACCTGATGTGTCAAAAATTTTGTTCATTTTTGCCCTCCAATTATTGCGTGATGCGTATTTTTACCGGTACCGGGCGACCACAGAGTGTCGCCCCTGCATCATTTCACTATTCACTTTTCACTTTCGGAATATGTCCTATAAATCCGTAAAAAGCTATATAGGCATAACATAAAACAGGCAGTATAAAGGCATGATGAATGCCGATTTTATCTGCAATGGCACCCTGTATAAGTGGGATAATTGCTCCTCCCACGATGGCCATACAGAGAATACCTGAACCCTGGCCTGTATTTTTTCCGAGACCGCTTATGGCAAGAGAAAAGATTGTAGGAAACATAATGGAATTAAATAATCCTACGAGCAGTATTGTCCACATGGCTACTTTCCCGATGGTTAACATTGAAATAATAACGAGAGCAGCAGCCATAAAGGCATTAAACCCCAGTACCTTTCCGGGCTTAATATAGGCCTGTACTGCAGAACCTATGAACCTTCCTACCATTGCTCCTCCCCAGTAAAAGGAAACATATTTCCCTGCCACACTTTCAGGAAGTCCTGCAATATCAGGCTGTCCCAGATAGTTTACAAGGAAACTTCCAATAGAAACCTCGCCTCCTACGTAGACGAAAATGCCTATGGCACCAAGTACCAGGTGGGAGTATGTCCATGCACTTCTTTTTACTCCTTCCGGTGATGTTTGTTCTTCCGATGATTGTGCTTCGATTTCCGGTAATTTTATTACTGCAAATATGACTGCCATAATAAAGAGTGTTACTGCTAAACCAACATAAGGGGCTATAACGGAACTTGCCTGAGCCAGTTTGTATGCAGAGAGTTCCGAGCCATTCATTTTACTGATTTCTTCCGCTGTTTTTACTGCTGCAGAAAGTATCAAATAAGAACCGAAAATAGGGGCTACAGTAGTTCCCAGTGAATTAAAAGCCTGGGTCAGATTTAACCTGCTTGATGCAGTCTCAGGTTTTCCGAGTATTGTTACATAAGGATTTGCTGCTACCTGAAGAAGTGTGATACCTGATGCAAGAATAAAGAAACCTGCAAGGAATATAGCATATGACGTATAAAGAGCAGCAGGGAGAAATATAAGGCATCCTATACCTATTGTTACAAGACCTATAACTATACCTTTTCTATAGCCTATTTTTTCCACTATCATGCCTGACGGAAGAGAAACAATAAAATAGGCAGTGAAAAAACAGAACTGTATGAGCATTGCCTGTGTATAATTGAGGTCAAAAAGTGATTTTAAATGGGGTATGAGTATATCATTCAGACAGGTGATGAAACCCCACATAAAGAAAAGAGACGTAAGAATAACAAGGGGAACAGTGTAGTTCGTCTCTCCGTTGGGTGATTTTACTTTTACCTGACTCGCAGCAGTTTCCATTAAATTATTCTCCTTTTTTGATTGTCTCTATTTTTGTAAGTATTTCTTTGTTTATACTTGTATCGTTATTTTCAATCTTTACTTCATCAAAGAGATACCAGTCTTCCGTATGTTCAACAGACCCATCGCTTTCCAGGTTTACAATGGGAGACATTGTTTCAAGCTCCAGCATATCCTGATTTGTAAAAGATTCAAAGGAAGATCCTTTATCAGGATACGTACCTTCTTTTAAGGGGCATATTTTGATGAAAAGATGGTTGTTTCTTATATAGCCTGCCCATCCTTCTTTATTGCTCATACCTATTTTCGTAGGATTTGTGGCACATATATCCTGTTTTATGATTATATAATTCTTTGTAAAGGTAAATCTGCTATCACTCATATCAGTATAGGACCACAGTGAAAGAGTTCGCACAGGAAGGTAATTGGTTGTGCTTACATTCATTGCTTTTCCTTCGGGGCTGTCAGGATGAGGGATGAATTCTTCCTGTGGTATTATGGCAGTTCCCCCTGTTTCCATCTGAGTAATACTCCAGGGAGCAAGTTCTACTGTATCTTTGTTTTTATTTGTCAGCCTGTGAATTATATGGATGTGACTACCCGAATTATCCATTGTTATTTCCATTTCTTTTTCAATGCCATTTATAGATTCTACAGGCTGTTTTAAATAAAGAGTATTTCCTTTTATTTCATATTTAACGGGAAGGCTGTCAGGGAAATAGGTTTTAGGTTTTTCTTCCGGAGCAATCCAGAGTCTGTGACCGCCGAAAGGAAGCCATTCTTTCTCATTTGTTTTTCCCAGGTTGTCCTTTACTTCAAAAAATTCATTTTCTTTCCCGGCAAATCCGTAAAATATAATTCTTGGCCCTACATCTGTTGTGGCAATAAGTTCTACTGTACCGTTCGTCATACGAATACAATTTTCCCACCCTCCATAGGGGGTTTTTTCAATTTTTACCCCTTCTTCTGCAAAACATGGTGTGATTAATAAAATTACCATAAAAAGAAACATAACAAATTTTCCCATTT
>JBEHWP010000657.1:0-3967 GCA_040217665.1 Vulcanimicrobiota bacterium | reverse complement strand
GAAAAGCTTACAAATCTTGCATCTATATAAGTTGCCTGATGAACTCTATTATTGCCAATATAATTACGGGTTTTGATAAAGATTCTATTTTTTTTGTCATTTACAGAAAGCCCTGTAAAAGGTAAAATAACTTCTGTTCCTCTCTCTTCAAAGAGCTTAGAAAAGGTTCCGAGAGGGGTTACATCAGTTCCGAACAAAACCTGAAAGGCTTCAACAGCTTCTATATCTTTCCCGGAGCCGTCTTTACGAAAACGCCCTTTAAAACCATCTGAAGAACGCCAGATAAAAAGCTCTTCTTTATCATTAAACACTCTGAGTTTCTGAAGGTATTTTTCCTCAAGTTTCTGGCTATCATAAAATAAAAATTTACTATTTTCATATTTTCCTATTAAAACAGTATAATCCATATAGGCTACCGCCAGGGAATTGGCTTTTATTTTATTGGAAATAATCTGTTCTAGATTACCTGATGGAATATCCAGAGGTTCAGTTTCTGATTTCAAGGCAATTAAATTATTCATTAGTTATTTCCTCCTCCAGCATAATCTGAAAATGCTTTAACCAGTTCTTCTAATTTATTCTTATCATCAATTGATAGTTTTGAGAAATCATTATCTAAAATAACTGGCTTATCTCCGCAATCTATAATGGCATTACACCCCTGTAAAACCCCTCTTCCTATATTCTTTTCACCGCCTATTGCAATATCGCCTGTCCATAAATCTTTTAATACCAGAAGAAGTAAACCTGGCTCATGCTCTTTATAATCCATGACAGTAATTTTCACATTTTGCACTTTGTCCCTGAAATTCGTATATAAAGGCTTTGAATCAAAAAGTGCACCTTCTATGGTTCCTCCTGTAAATCTATCTATTTTTATACGTGTATTGATTTCAGAAATAAACCGTGGTAAAACTACCTCTTCAACTCTTATTCTGCCTCTTTTTGATTTTTTCGAACGGTTTTTATCATCTACAATACCGAATAATTCTGTAAGTAATGAAGTATCTTTTGAAAGAGTTTTTACGATACGTTCAGCCCTTGCTCTTATAGCACCTTTAAGAGAACTTCCGGGGATTACATGTTTATCTCCTGACATTATATGTACGGAATCTGCCTCTGCAGGGTCTGAAGAGTAGGATCTGATTAATAAAGAACTCTTAATATCAAAAGTAGCATCAATAGTAAACACTTTTCTCTCTATTTCAAAAGGTTGTACTGAAAAAGAAGAGGGCGACGAGAAATCTTTTTTCAGCCATTTTATTACATTGTCCTTATTGTCCTTTTTATCAGAAAAATTAAAATCATAAATTTTTCTATCTGAAAGTTTAATTTTTCCAAGGCCATTATTGGTTTTTGCTCCAACTCTAACTCTGTGATTTTCCAGTTCTGTATAAATAGTAGCGACCATACCTTTTACAAAAGACTCTGTATCTTCAGTATAATCAACTTCCATTGTCAGGCTAAATCTGGCTCCTGGATCAATTATTTCATAGTCATATTTGCCTTTATCTTCTACAATGCCTTTTTTATTATCAATCCTTATACCGTCTCTTACAGACAGATTATAATTACTTATACAGTTCAAATCTGAACAGCGAAGTGCACTCTGTTTTCCGGTAGTTTTAGTCGTATATCCCCAGAAATCTTCGAGTTCTTTTTTATGGTCTTTTATTTTTAAATAGTGTTTTAAAACTCCTGTAAAAGAAGTAGCAGGTATAAGAGGTTTTCCATCACTATCTACAAGCACATCTATATCACTGAAATCATTATCTCCGCTGCCTGTTAAAGTAGGGGAAAGAAGTTCTATTATTCCTTTTAAAACAATCTTACCTTTAGTCATATTACCCCTCTCCTTTCTCTTTGTTAACTCTTTTTCTCATAATTGCAAAAAATGTAGTAAAATAAATCCTGTAAAGCTCAGCTAAAAACTCACTGTCATGTTCAGGATAAAAATTCACTTCTTTTCCAAATTCTTTAATCTTATCTTTACCTATCATATCAATATTCACTTTATAATCTTTAATAAAATCATAAAGAGTCTTTTTATCGTTTCTACATCTACAGAGCTTATCTTTTGCACTTTTTCTGAGTAATTCAAGGTTGCTGATAAATTTATCTCTTTCTATTGTTTTAGATTTCTTTATCATTGCTTCCAATCGCCCAATAAGAGATTTTGTTGGCAACTTTCTAAATCTGTCTGCATCTTTAATAGCTAAAATTTTAATTTCTCTTTCTATTAAATCTTTAATCGATTTTTTAACTATTTCTTTCGCAATTTCAGGGATGGCACCAGCCGGCCTTGACAATTCCTTAGTATTTTGCTCTTTCTGTTCATCTTTTCCTGTAAGCCTGGCTTTCTTCTGCCAGTTAAATATCACTCTTCCAAAACCTTCATTTTTTCTTTCACCTATTCCTTCTTCCTGAAGTTTTAACAGCTTATCTCTGTCATTCTGCGAAGCCTTTACAAGAAAAGTTGAGCCGGCAAGAAAACATAAATCTGAAGGTTTTCTCAAATGCCATACAGAAATATAATTACTTATAGTGCCTGTCCTTATAAAAGATTTCTCTATTTTAAAACCGGTACATTTTTCTAATATATCAACATCTGTTGTGGAAAAACCATAATCATTATAAAGAATTAAATCGGAAAGTAAGGTCATAGAAACTGTCTCATTGTCTGTTTTTATATCACCGGTGCCTGCTTCATATGGCTCAATAGCAGAAATAAATTCCATTTCGATCTTTCCATATTGAGTTTTTCGGGAACGGCCTGTATAGGCAATAAACTTTTTACCGAAAAATCCCGTAAAATCCCTGAGTAATTCTTCCGGGCCACTTATATTACCCTCAAATACCTGTCCTCCATCTATAGATTCATAATTAAAAATCTGTCCTTTTTCCGATGAACCTTTTTCCCTGTCCCTTTTATGATGAAAATTAAGCGACTTTTTCACCTTGCAGGTACTTAATATAGAATTTTCCCAGAAGCCAAAACCGGGTATAGCTTCAGTCTGTTTATTTTCCGGCTCTTCAAAAAGTAAATCAAAAATTTCCTTACCATTTTTTTCTTTCTGTATAGAAAGAGGAACAGGAAAACAGGGGGTATTTTTATCTACCGGATAGGCATTACTGAACCTTAAATCGCCTTTTAAAAACCACCGGTAAAATTTTTCATCTAAATGAACGTCTCTTCCTGCTTTTGTTTTCTTTATGTAATTATTTGCAAAAACGCCGAGTAAGGAACGGCCATTAATAAAATTATTCGTATTGACAGTATTTACGTCTCCTATATTAACTGTTATCAAAACAGGTGATAGAGTCGATAATCTATATTTTATTTTTTGCATAACACTTCCACCCTTTCTATTAAAGAGATTTCTTTAGTGCCATCAAATAATTTACATTCCACTTCGCCAAGTCCCCTGTTCCTTTTTGTCCCTATATGACGTAAATTCATACAGGCCAGAGCAAGGGTGTCTATATTTATATCATCTTCTACATGAAGTTCTCCGTAAAATTTATGGCCTTTTTTTATAAAACGACTGGTTCTCAGAGAATTCTCTTTTGCTACACCGGTTTTATCATCTATAGAGGTCTGCTGTCTTATATCTGTAAAAAAGTTTACTATATTTTCCGTTGTAAAAAGGGTTCCATATTGTTTATAACCGGTAAAATAATTCAACCATTGTTTATTTATCTCATAATCCTTTATAACCAGATTGGTAAAATATATGGAACACTCTTTTTCGTCTCCAACTCTGCCAAAGGTGTCTTCAATATTTAATGGAAAGTTAATTTGTGCTATTTGAAACATGTCTTTTACATCCATAGCAGAATCTCTGAGACAGCCTTTAATTCTTCTGGCAGGAATATATGGAATGCCAGTTTCATCAAAAACTACATCTGTATCGATTATAGCTCCAAAACCTTCTCCTGAACCAATAAGAGTATTGGAAAGTAATTT
>JBEHWP010000656.1:0-3984 GCA_040217665.1 Vulcanimicrobiota bacterium | reverse complement strand
ATAAATACTCTTAATATCAATAAATTCATAAAATTAGAATATATTTTAATGTTTCTGAGAATGTCTCTGCAGGGTCATCAAGTTCTTTTGAGAGTTCAGTAATTTCATGTGCTTCTGTCTTTAAAATAAGTCCAGGGATTTATAATCTTTCCTTCAGGATAATACCTTTCTTAATTAATCTTCTTCGACTATTTTCGCCATAATATTTCCACATAAGGCATTAGGAATACTGTATTTTACTATATAAGCTATACCTTCCCTGTGCCATGGAGTTACAGTTCTTCCTGTTGAATAACGTATGGAACCATCCTCTCCATCACTGCCGCCTCCTGCAATATCTACAGATTCCCTGAAAATCTTTTTAAATCTTTTCCTCTCACGTTCGTCTACTATTACATCTTTTGTTCCGTAGTAAGGACTATTTTTATCTCTCACATCCCAAATTTCATTACAGGTATCAAAAAATGTAATTGTACCCTCTGTCCCATCACCTTTACACCTTACCTCCCCTACAAGTCGCCCTGGTAATATCTTACCCTCTTCGCTTATAGCTTCTTCGTATAATTCGATTATCATATTATATTGCTCCTTTCTAAATTAATTTATCAATTTTCATTTAATTAGTGATATCTTAGAACATATTAGCGATCTTTCTTATTACTGAACCAGCTAAAGTAGTGCTCAATACAATTATTAAACAGTAAACTTTGTATATAAGATTTTTGTTCACTATTTTACCTCTTTTTGTTCTTACCTATGTTCCATATGTGTCGTAATTTAATTACTTCCTTATCTGTAAGTCCTTTCTCTTCACCATCTGCAATATCCGAAGGTTCAACAGTCCCTGCGTCTGAAGGTTCATCCGGCAGTGACTGCTCATAATAATCTCCGGGAGTAAACCGCTCAGTGTTTGTAGAAAGATGCGACTTATTACCTTCAGCTTCAAAGTTTGGTATATTCTCACTTACTCCCTCTGCTGGTTCAATCTGTGAAGTTCTGGATTGTGTAATTTTTATTTCTCCCCTATCAGAACCTGTCTGAGCTATCTTTTTCTCTCCATCATCAGATAATCTTAATATTTTATTCTGTACTTCCATAACAGTATTTAACATTTTTTCAGGGGAACGACTATCTCCTATATAACTTATTTTAGGCAAATCATTTTCCAAATAATTATTTGCTATAAAGGCATACTGATCCCATTTAGTATCATTTCCCTTACACCGTTGCTTGAGTTTGGACAAAAATCCCGGAATATCATCATTATTACCATAGTCTCTCCATTCCTTCATAAGTGACTTGAAGGTTTCTGCAGCCGTTTCAGATGCACTCTGACAGTTACTGGCATAGCCCGAAATGTCATGAGCGGAAGGAGTATAAAAAGGTGTATCAAATGCTTTTTCAGAAAAACAGGAAGTCTTTAATTTGAACTTTTCCATAATTATATTGGCTTCTCTGCCATCTATTCCCAACTTTGTTAAACGGTATTTTAATTCCTTTTGTGTACCATAAGAAATATCTCTGTCCAGAAGGAAGTCTAACTTCTTTTTCGTTTCCTCTGATATTCCCTGGAACTTTCCGAGCTGCTTTTTATCAATTCTAAGCACATTATGTTTACCTATAATCTTTTCTCCCTGAAGATAGTCAAGCCTGTGAAAAACTTCATGATTAAATGTATCAAACCATCTTTCAGAGGTCTGCCCTATTTGATGAGTATAATCTGATAACAGATTATACTCATAAGATTTCTGAAGCATTTCTTTATGTAATTCTTTTTTCTTAATAGCCATTTCTTCTAATTCTGATTTCAATTTAGAAAATTGCCCCTCAAAGGCCTTATTGTTTCTGGATATTTTTTCATAATTGAACTCAATATCATCCAGTTCGTCATTTAATTTATTCCACAATTTATCAAGCTGTTTATCACTGTAAGAATCCATCCTGCTAATAAACTCTTTATCTAATTTGTTTAAATTACCTTTTGCGTAGTCCTCAAGCTTCTGCAATTGATTATCTATTTCATTATAATGTAAATTTAGATTATCCAGTTGATTATTATTCTTTCCAATCTCCTTTTGAATTCTATTCATAACTTTCTGATTATAATCATATGTTTCTACCATCTTTCCATGATTATGCATCAGCTCCAAACCTTCCAGGTCTGCCCTGCTCTTCAAATCATTAAGCTCTTTCAAAGATTTACCTTTTATTTCATTAAAAAAATCTTCACCGGCACATTTTTCCTGAAAAACCAGAAGATCTTTATTTAATACCTGAGGATATAAAATTATTTCTCCATTTGGTAAGATACAGACACCTTTTGTTCCTTCACAGATAGTGCCGTCGAGTTTTTTAAATATAGTGTCATTACTTACATATATGCCTTTTATCAGCGATTCCTTAGATGGTTGAGTTCTGAAAAGATCACAAAATTTTTCTATAAAATTTTTAGGTTTAGCAAGTTTATCCTTTATACCATCTGGAAGTTGCTTCAATGCTTTTTCTATTATTTCAGCCTCCGCTTTAGTTCCATAAAAAGGTACTGACATATTATCTATTTTCAATATATTTGGTTTGATGTCTTTTCTGATATCTCTAATTGTCTCACCGGCAGTTTTCGGTGTACCTTTTATATCATATGCACATATCTCTAAAAAAGTCTCTTCATCTCCCATACCTTCATATTTCAGATCTGTTTTTGAAACTTCATTTATATCAGTTTTATTACTTCCAATCTCTTTTACCTCTGTATCCTTCTTACCATCAGTTTCCTTTACGGAAGGTTCTTCTCCGGCAGTCTTCAAACTGCTCTTATGCTCCAGAACAGATTTTATATCTTCATCCTTAAAGCCGGCATCTTTTAGCTTCTGTGTCAGTTCAGTCTCGCTGTGGCTTCCTTCCGAAAGTATTTTCTTTGCCTTACTGAATTTCTCAGGGTCTTTAAGTTTTACCTCAAGGCCATCAGGGGTATCTGCCTTCGGCTTAAACTTACCCAGAATATGTTCACCTGCCTTAAGAGTGGTGCCCATTGCAACACTCGTGGCAAGTCCGACTCCTCCCTGCACTGCTCCCGACTCTCCTACTTTGAGGAGTCCTTCACCTATACCGTCAGACCAGGTACCTTCGTCCATAGCAGTAGTAAGTCCCCCCTGAACACCTGACGTAATAGCATCTGTTATGGCATCTTTCACAATCTCCTGAACTGCTTTATTTTCCACAAAAGAAGTCACACCTTCTATGGTGCCTTTACTTAAAGCTTTAGTAATCACAGGGTTTTTCATAATGGTATTCATTACTGTTATTTTTTGAAGAGCAGGAAGTTTGCAGAATTTATCCATTAAAGGACCCCCTGCAGCATTTAAAGCACCTTCAACGGCACCTGTCGTAAAATCAGTGAGAGCCTGAGTGCTGTTCAAATCATAACTGTTTCCTTTTACGATTTTGTTTATTGCTACCTTTGTTGTGGCACATGTAATGGCTGAACCTATGATAAGAGGAACTGCCACTGTTCCCACTCCGCCAGTGGCCAGTGTTACAACTGCAGAAGTAGCCACTGCGGTAGTAATTGATGCAGCAGTAGACAGACCGTCTGCAACTTTATTCTTTGATTCTTCATAATCATCTATATTAACTTTTACTTTATTTTCAGCCTTATCCAGTTTCTCTAAAAGTTCTGTATCAGGTTTTCCTCCCTGTTTTTCTATCTTTTCCACCTGTTTATAAGTATCTCTCAATTCCCTTTCAGAATCATCTACATTACGGCCCTCCTCTGAAAAAACATCCATTATATTATTACTGACCTGTGACCATACATCTCCGCTGTTTCTTCCCCTTGACAGTTTCTCTGTCATCTGTTCCTTTCTTTCTTCAAGATTTTTCGGTTCTTTCTGCAGCATATCAAAGGCTTTATAGTAGTCCGAACCGGCCAGTTCCTCTTTAAGATCTGCCTGTAAATCCCTGTTATACTTATTACGGTACGTATTT
>JBEHWP010000655.1:0-3986 GCA_040217665.1 Vulcanimicrobiota bacterium | reverse complement strand
ATATAGAAAGACCTGTAGCGGTATAAAATATTACTTTTCTTATAGATATACGTTCTGGCTCAAGCACGCCGAACCATTTATCATATATTTCTTCATACCTGCCGGTTTCTTCAAGAATTTTCAACCCTTCATTCAAAGATGCCAGAAGTTCTCCATTACCTTCGGAAACAGCAAAACAGTATTTCTGTGATGTAAGAGGCTTACCTACTGTCATTATATTGGTAAGTCCCAGTTTTTTTGCAAAATACAATCCCTGTAATTTACCGAGGAGTGCACAGTCATATTTTCCTGATGCGAGCAGTCGCAGAACAGAGGCAGGTGTTTCTTCTTTAACAATCTTAGAAGAAATCTTATGAGATATTACAAAATCATTCATAATATCTCCTTCCTGAACTATAATCTCTTTATTATAAAGATCTTCCAGAGATTTAATCTGACTGCCTTTACGCACAAATATGGAATGACGGACAATCATATGAGGACTGGAGAAATCTACAAGTTCATCCCTTTCAGGAGAAACATACATACCTATCAGGAGATCAATATTTCCTTGTTCAAGCTCATTTCTTACCTCTTTCCACGGGCCGAGTTTCAACTCGTAATTGATACCCATTACATCTGCTATGGCCTGAAATAATTCTACATTATATCCTGAAGGTTTGCCGTTATTATCCAGAAATTCATAGGGAGGATAATCATAATCTCCTGATACGATTATTTTTTTATTACTGCCATAATTTTTATAAGAAAAAAAAGCCAGGAAAATAAACAGGCAAATTAATACTTTCTTTGTCATAATTTTTATAGCCTATCACCAGTAACCATCATTCATTAATAGATTTTTGAAAAGAAGTGCAATTTCCAGTAAAAATAAAACTATGTGACGTAAAAAAACACTATCTTTATAAGTATATCATTTATAATAAGGATTTACAAAATAAATTATTAACGTTATAATTTAATATGATAATTATAATTCTATATATTCAGGTCACAGGCTCCTCGCGTCACGCGTCACGATTTTAAGAAAGGGGAAAAAAACATGTTCGGACAGATAAAGAATTTTTTTAATCCAGACGGGAAGAAGCCCGGAGGTTCTTCTTCTAAAAAATCAAAAAGATCGGGGAAAAAAAAACCGGGAAAAAAGGAAAAAGTAATAGAAACATTTAAATTTCCTGTAGAAGGGAAAAGCGAACAGGATCTCAGGTTATTTATGTTAAACACCTTTCTTGTGACTCCTCATGGACAGTTAGATACAGCCAGAGCACTTCATCAGGAAATGGTAAAAAAAGATCCCCTTTTTTACGGACATCTTGCTTCCTGGTATCATCAAAAGGGAGAAGTAAGGGATCATAAAGAAATCTTTACGGCTCATCTTCTTACAAGCAGTCATGAAATGCACAGAGAAGCAGGCTGTGCCCTTCTGGAAACATTTCCTCCCTATCAGGTTTCCCGGATTATGGATTATTGCAAGATAAGCCTCAAGAAATTTCCTAAAATTGCAAGAACTGCAGTAATTCAGTATCTCAGGAAAAGAGAAAAAGATAGTGACTGGTTCGATTCTTCAGTAATAAGAGGAAAAAAGGTAATGAAACATCTCTATGCATCATTACGTATAAAACCTTCAGAAAGAGCCCAGCAGATACTTTTTGATAACAACCCTCCTGAAGGCACTTCTCTTTATTCATTGAAATTGCTTGCTAAAGAAGAGGAACCGGCAAAACAGGCAAAGATAGTTTTCGACCAGAAAATTCCCTATCCTGTAGCAGTGGGAGCAATAAAAAAAATAACTCCTTCTCTGATGATCGCCCTTATAAACAATATGTCGCCTCAGGAACTTATAAATAACATGGCATCACTTAAAAAGAGAGGAGCTTTTGAAAACCCCGATATAAAAGCCATCATAGAAGAAAAACTCGGAGATGCGGGAAAAGACAAAAGGGTTTCTACCATGAAAGCCAGGGTTGCTTCAAAAGTAGCAGGCCTTTCAAAGGAACTTACAGATAACCTGGAACAGGTAGCCCTTGAAAAAGCAAAGGAAAAGGGAACAATAAAAAACCCTGCCGCCATATTTGTAGACAAATCAGGCAGTATGGATATAGCAATAGAAGTAGGAAAAGCAGTTGCCACCATGTGTTCTGCCATAGCAGAAAACGATCTTTTTGTATATGCCTTCGATAACATGGCTTTCCCTGTTACGGCAAAAGGAAAAGATATGGCTGCATGGGAAAAAGCCTTCAGTGTCATAAAAGCAGGAGGTTCAACCAGTATAGGAGTGGCTCTCGAAATAATGAGGAGGAAAAAAGAAAGGGTCGAACATATTATTATTATTACAGATGAAGATGAGAACGCAACTCCTTTATTTACCGAAACATACAAAAAATACTGTGAAGAACTCTTTACATATCCTGCCATATTGATAGTAAAGGTAGGCCATGCAATAAATAAATTGGAAAAGGAACTGGACAGTAAAGGCATAGAATATGTAACATATAATTTCAAAGGAGATTATTACTCACTGCCAAATCTCATACCTCTCATAAATCAGCCTACAAGGCTGGATTTATTGATGGAGATTATGTCCACACCTCTTCCTGTAAGGGAGGGTGCACTGTGACAGATTTTACATCTGAAAAATGTCCTAACTGCGGTGCCAGTGAGATAGATTTCAATCTTACATGTAATTACTGTGGCAGTAAACTCAGGATAAAAGAGGAAAATCTTGTTATAGCAACTATCGGTTACAGATGCCCATCATGTCACAGTGATAACCTGGAAAAAAGTGATTTCTGTCAGCAATGTGGCACGAGAATAAAGAAAAAATGCCCTTTCTGTCTCACCACACACCATATAAGTGCTATGTTCTGTACAAAATCAGGGTATAATATAAAAGAGTGGGAAGAGAAAAAAAGACTGGCAGAAGAGAGAAAAGGGGAAGAGAAAATAAAAAAGCCAAAAGTTGACGTAAGAAAAATTCTGGAAAAGACTATAGAGAAAGAAGTCAATGGGTGAAGAGTGAAAAATAAAGAGTAAAGAGCAAAAAGTGAAGAGTGAAAAGTGAAGGGTGAGCAGGGAGTAGTGAAAAGTGTAAAGTTATATAACACATCACAAATCACCTGTCACACATTCCCCATTACGATTATAAAAAAGGAGTAAAGAAACATATGAAAACATTAAAAACAATAGCTTTAATATCTCTGGTAGTATTAATGATCTTTACAGGATGTAACGGAAAAGAAAATTCCGATAAAACATCAGCCATACAGGAAACACCTTCTGCAGGTAATACAGAGACTCCACTGATAGAACAGGGTAAAACACCGGCCACAGAGGAAACACCGGTGAAGGATGTTACAGCAAACACGGAGGAAGAACAGGATAAAACATCGCATAAATCGGAAGAAAAAGGAAAACTTTTATTCGAAATGAAAACATCGAAAGGTACCATGAAAGGTGAACTTTATCCTGATGTTGCACCGAATACTGTACTCAGTTTTGTCACCCTGAGCAAGAAGAAATTTTATAACGGTCTGACTTTCCACAGGGTAGTCCCGGATTTTGTAATTCAGGGAGGAGATCCTGAAGGCACAGGAGAGGGGGGGCCGGGATATACAATACCTGCAGAATTTAATGACATAAAACATGACGAAGGTATACTCTCAATGGCGAGAGCAATGGACCCTGACAGTGCAGGAAGTCAATTTTTTATATGTCTTTCAAGAGAACACTGTAAACACCTTGATAATCAATACGCAGTATTCGGTAAAGTAACGGAAGGGTTTGAAGTGGCAAAAGAGATTGAACCTGGCGATAAAATTGAGGAAATCAAAATAATCGGTGAGTTGCCGGAAGATCTGAAAGGGAAAGAGGTAAAGAAAAGCAGTGAACAACAGTGACCGATGACCTGTGACTGGCAGGCAAAAACTTGCTCAATGATAACTGCTCAATGAAAAGGGGGATTATTATGAAAAAACATGTATTTTTTT
>JBEHWP010000654.1:0-3987 GCA_040217665.1 Vulcanimicrobiota bacterium | reverse complement strand
CTGGGTTTTAATCTTCCTGAGCCGGCACCTGATACCTGAAAATTGAATAAATTATTTTTTTTTACAGTTTTTAAAATCTGTAAAAGTATAGTATATTAAGTAATGAAAAATGAATATTGAATGTAGCAGATCCCATTTTTTCTCTATTCACATTTCGTTTTTTGCTCTAAATATTCTTTAATAAATCTCTTTTTTTATATCTATCTGAATTACTGAGATTGTAAGATATTTTGTGTAAACTTACCATTGAATGAGGCTCCAATAGAGGTTTACGCAAAATTTATGATATAGTCGAATTAACCTTTCATTTTTTTAACGTAATCTATATTTATATTATAAAGGATAAATATATTTTTTTAAATATTTTTTTAAATTAATTTTTGAAAATAGCAGGAGAGTCTATTGGAATTTTAGAATTTTATATTCCTGGGGAAAGCCCACTTATTTAGCTGCCAGTTAATGTACAGCTCAGGCTTTTTCTTGACTTCCTCATTTTATCTATGTTATACTTTTTGGATACCTGCGGGGCGTAGGGAATTAACGTCTGGGGAGATTGAACCACTGTCGGACAGCCCTTTCAGGGTTGTATAACCCGGTAAGTTCGCTCGATGAACCAGGAAGGCTACGAATTTATTCGCAGGTAGCTCACTAATGAAAGGAGCAATATAAATGAGCATGGTGTGGATAGCCCAGCACAGATTAGCAGTAGAAGTACCGGAAGGACTCGGAGATGCTATAATTGAAGGACTCAGTAAAGACTATAAACCTCTTATATCTGAAATTAAAAGAGGTTACTGGGAAAGACTTGGATTAAAATTAGATAGATCCAGCGCGCCAATTTATCTGGAACAGGAAGTATATGAAACTCTTTTCCCCGATAGGGAAGTATTGATTGGCGGAGAAATTTTCATAAGAGCCGACGGCTCATTCCATTATTTAAAAATACCTTCATGGGACGAGATAGAAATAGGCTGTATTTCGCCTCAGGCATCTAATATAGATGATTACTGGAAATTCTGTGAAGCAGTTCTTCATATCATAACAGAGGTTACAGGTAAAAAAGACCTTAAATGGGAGCTTGTAACAGCAGTAAATCAGAATTTCTGGCAGGCAAGTAAGACTATGGAAGAAGTTTCTCCTACAGAACTGGATTTTAAAGCAAGCGTGGAACTGGAAAATAAAGAAGGACATCAACTTCTTAAAAAGATAAGAGATGTTAATAATATTCTTTTAAATAAACTTATGGATGTAGAAAATCGTGACGATGTCCAGAAATTGATACAGAAATTTGAAGGTATGGGCCTTATTATCAAAGATTTTGTTGTATTCTGTAAACAGCATGGACAGCAGATTTTCCGTGTTAATTCGAAATCTGCCATAGAGGAAGCTTCTGAAAAAGGTTTCTCCTGCTTCCTGTGCGGTAAAGCTATTTCCGATGAGCGTATAGATGAATTAATAACCTGTTCCGATTTCGGGAAAACCCTTATGGACAGAAATTACTGGATGCCGGTAAGACTCATACAGGCTCTGCAGAAGCTTGGCATTAAACCGACTCAATACTTTATTGATTTTGGTGAGGGAGATGACGATATAGATTTATTCCTTGTCCATAATAACCGTCTCCTTATGTTTGAAATGACTGACAGAAAGTTTTCTCTCAAGCATGCCTTCCTTTTCAGTGCAAAAAATGCAACCTTTGATGTGGACAGTGCTATATTGATTTCTACTGAAAAGGTGCCTGTCCTTATGCAGCAGCACCTTCAGCAGGCCAACCAGGATACGGATCTGAAATTTATAGAAGGTTTCCATGGCCTTGATGCAAACATAGAAGCAATATTGATTGAAAAACAACGGGAAAGCATTACCTCCATCATAGAAGATTTTGTATGCCTTACTTCTGTAAATTTGCAGGGACTTCTTTTGAAGAGTATTAATCCGAATTATAAAGATATGGAAATGGAGAAAAAACCTGATATGGCTCATGAAGATCAGGAAAAACCGAAGAAAAAGAAGAAAAAGAAAAAGAAGAAGGATAAAGATGGGGCTGTTATGCTTGAAATAGCCAAAGAAGCTTAGTACTGACAGCGGTAAATTCGGCATCAATTAAAATCAGATTCCAGGTTCCGGCTTTAATTTTCTTAACCCGAAACCCAATACCCCGGAGCAGTAATCAATCAGGGGCATATTTACTGCTGTCATCATTAGTTTATATAAAACAGTGAGAGGTGAGAGGTAAGTGAATTTTAACTTCTCACTTCTTACTTTATGGAGGCCTTATGATAAAAACAAAAATTGAAGAATTTATATCAAAATCCCTGAATGAAACAGGGGTGACAGAATATAATGTCAGAATAGATCTTACCCCTGACGGACATAAAGGTGATTTTACTTTTAACTCTTTTCCTCTGGCAAAGATATTGAGGAAAAATCCGAAGATTATTGCAGAAAATCTTGCTGAAAAGCTGAAAATTTATGATCTCTTTGAAGCGCTGGAAACTGTGCAGGGATATTTAAATATTACCGTTAACAGAGAAAAACTTTTCTCTTCCGTTCTGGCCGTCATTTTAAAAGAAGGTTTGAATTACGGTTCGAGTGACAGGTATAAAGGCAAAAAGGTTATGGTAGAATATTCTTCTCCCAATACCAACAAGCCCCAGCATCTGGGACATGTAAGAAATAATGTCCTCGGTATGGCTCTTTCCAGTATCCTTGAAAATGCAGGTTATGAAGTAATAAGAACAAATCTGATAAATAACAGAGGTATTCACATATGTAAATCCATGCTTGCCTATAAGAAATGGGGCGAAGGCAGGGAGCCAGATGTTAAAGGTGACCATTTTGTCGGTAATTATTACGTGCTCTTTGAAAAAAAATATGATGAAGAATATAGAGAATATCTGAAGGAAAATCCCGGATGTAATATCAGTAAAGAGGATTTTTTCAAAATCTCAAAGTCAGGGCAGGAAGCACAGAAGATGCTTCAAATGTGGGAAGAGGGAGATAAAGAAACAATAGAACTGTGGGAAAAAATGAATAACTGGGTTATTGATGGCTTTATGGAAACCTATAGGTTGCTTGGTTGCACATTCGACAGGATATATCTGGAAAGTAATACTTATATGATGGGTAAGAAAATAGTTATGGATGCCCTCGAAGCCGGTATAGTTTACAGGGGAGACGACGGAGCCGTAAAAATAGATCTGTCTGAAGAAGGCCTCGGACACAAGGTGCTTCTCCGTTCTGACGGCACATCTGTTTATATGACACAGGATATTGGCACTACTGTTCATAAACATGAAGATTATAAAACTGATTTACAATTCTTTGTCGTAGGAGACGAACAAAATTTTCATTTTAAAGTTTTATTTTCTATACTTAAAAGACTGGGATACGATTTCGCTGAAGGTTGCCGCCATTATTCTTATGGTATGATAAATTTGCCTGAAGGAAAAATGAAATCCAGAGAAGGTACTGTCGTTGATGCAGATGAACTTATAGCCAGTCTCAGGAATATGGGAAAAGATATAATGGCAGGAAGAGATATGGGAAAAGACATTGAAGATAGATCTCTGAAGCTGGCACTGGCAGCACTTAAATTTATGATATTGAAAATAAACCCGACAAGCACCATGATCTTTAATCCGAAAGAAGCCATTTCTTTTGAAGGTGATACAGGCCCTTATTTGCTTTATGTTTATGTCAGATGTCAGCATATACTGGCTAAAGCAGGTTCTATTGATTTTAAAGGTATAAATTACAGAAGACTTGGCAATGAAGAGGAAGTTGCACTGGTAAAACATTTAAGTTATTTTCCTGAATTATGTCTTACTGTTGCCACTGACTATAATCTCTCTGCTCTTGCCGGTTATTTATTAAACCTGGGGAAAAGGTTTCACAGGTTTTACCATCTTCATGACGTATTGCATCAGGATGACTCTGAACTGATGCGGGCCAGGCTGGCAATGATTAAATGTGTAAGAGATGTAA
>JBEHWP010000653.1:0-4005 GCA_040217665.1 Vulcanimicrobiota bacterium | reverse complement strand
TTGAGTTCTTCTTCTTCCAGTCTCTTTTTTTCTTCTTCCGATTTTTTGAGTTCTTCTTCTTCCAGTCTCTTTTTTTCTTCTTCCGCTTTCTTCAGTTCTTCTTCTTCCAGTCTCTTTTTTTCTTCTTCCGCTTTCTTCAGTTCTTCATCAGTCTCTTCCTCTTTCTCTTCTCCAATATCTTCTTCCTTCTCTTCTCCAATATCTCCTTCTATATTTTCGTCAGCTTCATTTTTAAAAGCTTCTAAATCTTCAGCAGATATTTGATATTTAAATATTCTTCTATATTTTACTTTTTTAGCTTTTAATTTTCCCGACTTTATATATTTGTTAATAGTTGCCCTGCTTTTACCTAATTCTTTTGCTGCTTCATTAATTTCATAATAATCTTTTTTCATAAATTCATCCTTTCAACTTTGTAATTATATTCAAAGTTATTTTATTGTCAGGCCAGGTAAGATTTACATGCCTTTACAATTTTTACAAAGGATTCAGCCTTTAGACTGGCTCCTCCGACCAGTCCTCCGTCAATATTTTTCTGCATAATAAGTTCTGACATATTATCAGGTTTTACACTTCCGCCATACTGTATTCTAATCTTATCGGATATATCAGTATTATATAAATCAGAAATAAGTTTTCTTACATAAATATGAACTTCTTCAGCCTGTTCAGGCGTTGCTGTATCACCTGTTCCAATAGCCCATACAGGTTCATATGCTATAGTTATATTTAATATGTCATTCATAGAGATTTCTTTCAGGCTTCCTGTCATCTGTTTCTTTATTATTTCTTCTGTATGTCCTGCTTTTCTTTCTTCCTTTGTTTCTCCTATGCACACAACGGGAAGTAATCCTACGGAAAGAGCTTTTTTAAGTTTTTTATTTATTATTTCGTCGCTTTCTTGAGGTTCCCCTCTTCTTCTCTCGGAATGTCCGAGTAAAACATATGTGCAGCCTGCATCTAATAACATTTTTCCTGATACCTCACCGGTGAAAGCACCTTCATCTTCCCAGTGCATATTTTGAGCAGCTAATTTTATTGTGGATTTTTTTATTATTTCTCCGACTTTTTCTAACATAGTAAAAGGAGGACAAATAAATACATCACATTCAGTGAGATTTTGCAAACTATTTACCAGATCCTTAGCTACATTAACTCCTTCAGAGATAGTTTTATACATTTTCCAATTTCCGCCAATAATAGGTTTACGCACAGTATCTCCTCCTTTAAATAAACAGTTCATTAATTTTCAAAAATTCCTCTATAAATTCTCTAAAAAAAAATCTTTCCCTTCTTAAATTTTTTTCAAATTCCTAATATTTTATTATAATTTAAGCACTTGAAGACTGTGAATAAAAAGTGTAAAATATATTGTATTTCATAAGTTATTAGAATTTAGTTGATTATAGTGAGAAGTGAAAAGAATAGGACACTATTCACTATTCACTCCTTTCACGCGTTAAGATAAAAAAGAAAGGCTAACTTTTTATGTTTTTAGATGTATTTAAAAACCTGTTTTCTCAAAAGTCGAAACAAATAGAAGAATACGAGCCTCTTAAGTATGATGTGGAAAAAGAACTTGAAAAATACCAGAATATGCTTGAACGTGGTGAATTGAATGATATCTCTAATTACCGTCTTGGAAAAATTTATCAGTATAAAGGGGAATTAAAACTGGCAATTCAGAGCTATAATAAAGTTCTTCATACTAATCCTTCAGATGGGAGAACTCATTACAATCTTGCTATGATATATTTTGAAGAAAATAAGTTTACTGAAGCTCTGGAACAATTTAAGAAAGCTGTAAAATATGATGGTCGTAATCCGAATGTTCATAACGGTCTTGGCAATACATATCTGAAACTGGGTCATTTTGATAAAGCGTTAATTTCTTACAAAAATTCGTTGAAACTGGATAAAGATAATATACATGCTAAACTGGGAACAGGTCATGTTCATTTTGAAAAAAAGGAATATGATAAGGCTCTTGAAATATATAGAAAAGTTATAAAAAGAAAAGCTTTACCTGAAGCTTATATTAATACAGGAAACATTTATGCTTCTCAGGGGAAAATTTCTTCTGCTATAGAAGAATACAATAAAGCTTTGAGTATTTCCCCTGATGATAAAAAGGCCTATTATAATCTTGGACTTGCTTATTCAGAACTCCATGATTTTTATAAGGCAATTGAATTTTATAAAAAAGCTCTGTCTATAGATTCAAATTTTGCTATGGCAAGTTTAAGTCTTGGTATAGCTTATTTTAATCAGGAAAATTATGAAGATGCAGAAATTCAGTTGGAAAAAACCATACGACTGGATAATAAAAATGCCTGGGCCTATTATAATCTTGCCTGGACATATTATAAACAGGGGAAATTTGAAAAATCTATAATGATGTTTCGACATGGAATGAAGCTTGTGCCCAAAGATACATGGACTCATTATAATCTTGGCTGGGTCTGTGCTGTGCAGGGGAAGATAGATGAACTGGAGAAGAAATATAAAAAAGATATAGAAACCAGGCCTGATAATGCAAGATCTTATAACAGTCTCGGTAATATATATGCCAATCAGAACAGATTTGAAGATGCTATAGAAGCTTTTGAGAATGCCATAAAAATTGATCCCGGTTATTACTGGGCTTATAATAACATGGCATGGACCTATTCGAAAGAACACAGGTTTACAGAAGCTATAGTTTATTATGAAAAAGCTCTTGGTTTGAAACCTGATTTTGCTATAGCACATAATAACCTCGGTGTTGCCTATGCCGGACAGGGCAGGTTCGAAGATGCTATAGAAGCTTTCGAAAGAGCAAATACTCTTGATCCGCAGTATACACTATCTCTTTATAATCTGGGTCATATGTATATGAAAACAGATAAAATCGAAAATGCATGGGAAATTTTTCATATAGCAGTACATATGGATATTACTTTCGTAGAAGCACATATTATGCTGGTATACTGTACTTTCAGATTAAACAGGCTGGATGAAATTATAATTTATTATAAAGATAAACTGAAAGAATATAAAAAAGAAAATACGATACATCTTGCCCTTGGAATATGCTATTATTATAAAAATGATCTGGAAAATGCCCTTTTACATTTAAAAGAATCTATTACATTGAGACCTATTGTTTTTCCGTCTTTAAGATTTTATCTTGCACAGGTTTATTATTGCACCGGAGATATTGATAAATGTTTGAGGGAACTTGATAGAGCTATGAAAAAAGACCCTGAAAGAGCAGAAATTTACTATAATAGAGGGTATTATCTCAGGCAAAAACAGGAATTTGAAGAGGCAAAAAAATCTTTTCAGAAGGCCAGTACACTTTCCCCGTATTCTCTGGCATCTTTCTGTTCCCTCGCATATATTGCCTGCGATGAAGGCAGACTGGAAGAAGGGGAAAGTTATGCAAAAGCAGCACTCCAGGAATATAAAAGCCTTGATGATGCTTATTATTTGCTCGGTTTAATAGAAGAAAAAAAAGGTAATAACGATAAAGCTCTATCTCTATATAAAGAAGCTCTTTGTATAGATCCTGCCAATATAGATGCGAGAAGATCGATTGAGAAGATTATCGGAAGAGCTTGATATGTAATCCCGTAAAACTTGACCGGTGATTGCTGAACGTTAAAATAAAATTTTCTAAAAGTTAACATAATTTTTAAAAATATCTTCTTTACATATTTTTTTTTCAGGTTATAATATTATATAGTCAATCCTCACGTAAGGTGTCGCAATTTTTATAAGAATAAGTTCTATTTAATATTCCCCGGGAGGTAAAAGAAATGGTTGAATCAATAAATAAATCTTCAAATATAATCAATCAACCTCAGATTTCTGAAGTAAGAGAGAAAATAATAGTTGAACCAAAAGATTCTTTGAATATACAAAATCCATCTTCCTGCAATGAGCAAAACATTGTGAAATTTTCACCTGAAAAAATAGAAGAAGTGAAAAAGCATATGGAAGAAGAAGGGTTTGTATTTGACC
>JBEHWP010000652.1:0-4008 GCA_040217665.1 Vulcanimicrobiota bacterium | reverse complement strand
CTGATTTTGACGAAAAACATATAAATAATTTATATAAAGATCTTTTGAATAAAATTAAAATATTTATTGCCTCTGATGAAGCTGACAGAGCTGTCGGAGTTATTACTGTAACAGAATCTGCCGGATTTTATGCAAATGGTTATTACGGAGTAGTGAATGAATTATATGTTCTCCCTGAATACAGATCAAAAGGTACGGGAAAATTACTGGTCGATGAAGTAAAAAAACTGGCACAGTCAAAATCCTGGACAAGAATAGAGGTAACAACGCCTGACAGAAACCACCGGGACAGAACAGTGAAATTCTACGAGAAGGAAGGATTTATAGAAATAGGCCCCAGATTAAAATTTGAGTTATTCTGAAAACCCTGATTTTATTATAAATAATGTAAAGATGAATCATTTATTTCAACATCCATTTTTTCACCTTTAATCTCTATCTGTCTTTCCCAGTAATAAAATATCTGTTTTTTAGACTCGTCAGCCTGCATAATATAACCATTTCCGCTTGATTTGACAGATGTCTCAGTCGGACTGAGCAATATATAGGTCTGGTTGGGATAAGTCGGACTGGGACATCCCGGTGACGGACAGGGGCCGGTTGGATACGGATAATTCTGGCATGGATAATTATACTGATAAGGATAGGGATAGGGATAGGTCTGGCCTACATAAAGACCGGGACTCTTTGCATAAGTATTTTCATACCCCCAGTTAGTTGTGATTTTGTTGTTGTCTCCTCCCGTAAAAAGTTCATATCTCTGGCTCTTCACCAGATACTGGCCGGGAGGCAGAAACACTTTATATACTCTGTCTCCGTACATGCCAAGTTCTTTTACACATGTTCCGTCCTGATTGTAAATAGAAATCTTTACAGGTTTATAAAGCTCTATGTCATTTGATTTTATACTGAAGTCAGACTCACAGAGATTTAAAGTTATCTTCAGCTCTCCGCCATAGTTTTCTGCCGAAACGAGTCCCATAAGATTACAACAACCTTTTAACTGATAATATTTTTCTCCTTTTACTGTCTCATATGGTACAGTTTTAAAATAATCTTCTTTAAATCCGAAGACAGAAATTTCACTGTAAGGAATATATGGCTCGTTATTAAAGAGAATATAGTTTATATCTCTCCCGTTTACTGTCACTTTCATAGCATCCTGTCCGAGTGCAGGTAAAATCATGATGAAAACAAGTAACAAAAATAATATTTTTTTCATAAATTAACCTCCTTACATTTATTTCCTGGTATAATTATACCATAAAATAACATAATTAGACCGGATAATTACATTTATAGTGTATTTAAGTGGTCGTGATGCGTAACGCGTGACGGGTTTATATCCATACGCATCACGCATTACGCTTTACGCATTACGAGATATTATAGTTATGAAAGTAACTATTGGTATAGGTGTCGTAAAAAAAACACTATAAAAAAACAGATAGCCGCCTTATATTAATAAAAGGAGAAATAATAAATGGCAGAACGTATTTTTTACATATTGTTAATTTCGCTCTCTCTGTCTCTATTAAATTCCTGCGGTGCAGCAGCACCGTCACTGCCTGCCTTCAATACCGGAGATGCTGCAACTGAAGAAGAATTACAGATGGACAGGCTCTTCCCCAGCCAATCTGTATCAAAATGGATCTATAGATTCAGAGAAGTAAAATACTCAAATTATTATGACATGATAATATATGAATTTAACAGTAATGAAACCAGAGAAGTACTTCCCGCAGACGCTCCCTATGTGGCAATAAGACAATCAGGAGACAGTTATTTTGTTACAACAAGAGCAGTATATAAAAAGACTTCGTCCACACTTATACTCAATAATTTAAAATATGAGTATGAAAATGATACACAGGGCTTTAACGGTATGCTGTTATATCTACCGGTACAGTTAGGGTTTACCTGGAAAGCAGACCTTCCTTTTCAGGGTCATGATTACTACTTAACAATGGAAGACGGTGAGAATAAAATATCTACCATATCAGACATAGCATATACTCCTGCCGGAACGTTCAACCACTGTGTAAGGACTGATTTTACGGCAAGCGGTACAAAAACATTTGTAAATACAGGCAGTGTAAGTGTTTCCTGTGCAATAACATCATGGTATGCCCCTGATGTGGGACTCGTAAAAAGTAAAAGCGTATTAAATATTTCATCCTATGAGGATTCATCTATAGATGAAAGGATTGATATAAACAGAGAACTGGAAAGTTATGAATAATATAGCAGAGAAACATGTTATGATACCACCCGATTTTCAATTCAGTCAGGCAAATCTTCAGGATTACACAGACTGTCCCAGGAGATTTCAATTGACTTATTTATTAAAACTCCCGTGGCCGTCGTTAGAAGCAGAACCGGTAACGGAACATGAGAAGAATTTATATCTCGGCACTGCCTTTCATCGTATGGTTTATCAACATATAATGGGAGTACCGGAAGAAGAACTTCAAAAAATGATTGATGACAGAGATTTAAAATTATGGTGGAATAATTATCTTCAATACAGACCTTATGACATTTCAGGTATTCTGTATCCTGAAACAGCTCTGTCATACCATGGGGGAGGCTTCTCTATTACAGGGAAATACGATCTCATAGCTCTTTCAGAAGACAGAGCCCTTATTATTGACTGGAAAACGTCCAGAAAAAAACCTTCCAGAACGTTTCTTCAAAATCGTATACAGACACGTTTATACTTATATCTTCTTATTGAAGGAGGGAAATATTTTAACAACGGAAAACCTTTTGCCACTGACAGAGTAGAGATGATTTACTGGTTTCCTTCTTTTCCTGAAAGTCCCGAATTTTTCAGTTATAATTCTTATGAATATCAAAAAGATAAAGAATTTTTGACACATCTTATTGAAGAAATTAATAACCAGAAAGAATTCAGATTGACAGAAGAAGTAAAACACTGTCTTTACTGTTCCTATCGTTCTCTGTGCGATAGAGGCATAAAGGCAGGAACTATTGATGAAATGGAAGGGGACATGGAGATTAAAGAAACAGACATTAATCTGGATTTTGAACAGATTGGAGAAATAGAATTTTAAACGTAACGCGTGACGCGTAACGTGTGACGCGTTACGTATTACTGTTAATCACAGAAAAATCCCTTTTCTGTACATAAGCTCTGCATTCAAAAGAGCTGCTCCTGCAGCACCTCTCAGGGTATTATGGCTTAAAATTACCATCTTAAAATCCATAAGATTACATGGTCTTATTCTTCCTACTACTGCAGTCATACCATTGCCTTCCATCAAATCGATTCTCGGCTGCGGTCTATCTGGTTCAGTTCTTACTATGACAGGTTTCTCCGGCGCCATAGGAAGTCTCAGTGATTGAGGTTCTCCTCTGAATGCCTGTAAAACGTCAGTTATTTCCTCTACAGAGGTTTTCTTATTGAGTTTTACACTTATACAACACATATGGCCGTCAAGAACGGGAACCCTGTTACAGTGAGCACTTATTTTTATGGGAGCATTTATTATTTCATCACCTTTATATGTGCCGAGTATCTTCAGAGGTTCAGTTTCAGCCTTTTCTTCTTCTCCTCCTATATGGGGAACAACATTTCCCAGTATATCCATGGAAGGAACTCCCGGATAACCGGCTCCGCTTATAGCCTGCATGGACACGAGATGAACCTGTTCCACTCCGAATTTATCGTTGAGTGCTTTTAAGACCATTGTCACTCCCATTATCGTACAGTTGGAATTGGTTACTATAAATCCGCCTGATTTTTTATATGACTCCTGATGTTTTACCAGATCAAGATGTTCCGGATTCACTTCAGCACTCATCAGGGGGACATGTTTATCCCACCTGTGATTTTTTGAATTGCTTACAACTACGTATCCCTGATTTGCAAACTCTTCTTCAATTTCTCCTGCAACAGAACTGTCAAGTCCTGAAAAAAGGATTTTACAGTCCAGAGGATGTTTACAGTCTTTAACTGTCAGTTTTTTTGCCATTTCAGGAATA
>JBEHWP010000651.1:0-4010 GCA_040217665.1 Vulcanimicrobiota bacterium | reverse complement strand
AAATTGATAGCGAACTGGTATTACGCGTCACGAGAGCATATATTTATTATTTATGCTCACCTCAGTAATAATATATATGATTTTTTTAAATTATTTTTTTTTTTGAAACTTTTACCGCTTTTCTCCGGTTTTATTATACAGAATATTACAATATTTTATAAATAATAAAGGGGTGTCATGAATGACAATAAATACATCATATAATACAGTTAATACAAATATGCCGGTAAATACTGCAAAAGCAAAGGATAGTGGATCTTCCGATAAAGTAGTTCTCGGTGGAGAGACAAGTGATAATACCATTGCTATGACAGATCAGCTTAAAAATATGAAAGCCGGCTCTACTGCATCAGCTATTTTGTCATATAAAATGGGACCTGTAGAGGTTGCAGCAGTAGGAGGAGTCGTCGGAATCGTTGGAACTGCCTTCGCAGAAAATATTCTGGGTGGATTTGGCATGATCGGGAATATAGGTTTTGCACTTTTTGGCGGAGCAGTGGGAGCGCTGGCAGGGCTTTTAATAGCGGAAAACGGATAGAGATTACCCTGTATAAGAAGAGTAATCTTCCATTGTATTTAAATTTTTATACCATGTTTCATTATCCATTTCCACATATCTGGTTTTACATCGTGTGAAAATTCGGGAAATCTTCCTGGATTTTTTTTGAAGTTCTTCTTCTATGACCGGTATAATATTTTTAGTATAAACTGCGAGAAGTGCTTCATATCGTCCGTCTTTATATTTCGGTACAACTATATCAAAGGTTTCTCCTTCATATAAAAGTTTTTTTATGAAATTAATATTCATATCAGGCGTATCACAGGCAGTAACAAAATTTATCCTGTTTGTTGATGCCCTGATACATGACAGGATAGCTACAAGAGGCCCTTCTCCCTGTCTTTCATCTGTGATTACTCTATAATTTAAAAATTCATATTTACCTTTCTCCGAAGCACTTATGATTATTTCGGAAAATAAATTTTTTATCTGATTTATTATGGTTTCAATCAGAGTCGTTCCTCTGATGGGAAGTAATGCTTTGTCTGTTCCCATTCTGTTGCTTTTTCCACCTGCCAGCACTATGGCAGTACATGGTTCTCTATTGATAATTTGTTCAGTCATAATCTTATTTTGGTAAGCATAAATAATACATATTTTGCTCTCGTGACGCGTAACGCGTGACGGGAAGAAGACTTTTATTACATGCTTATACTAATTTCTTATATAAATGTTAAAAACCTGCAGAAATTTAAATTATAGTTACCTTTAAGTGAGCGTGACGCGTAACTGGTTTAATCCCTGCGCATCACGCATTACGCTTTACGCATTACGAGGTTATTATGTATGGATAGTTATGAAATTGACATTTACTTTCTGCGAGACGAAATATAGAACTGAAATCGTAAAAAATTGACTTTATCAGATAAATATTGCATAATAAAGATGTTTAAACAAAATATATCACAGGTAATCCTCGCGTCACGCGTCACGCGTAACGCGTCACGACTATACGGAGGTTTCTATGACAGATATAATAAATCATTATGATGAGAGATTACAGGAATTACGTTCTAAATTACCGCCTTCTGCCTATGATCTTGGGGTGAATTACTGCACTAACTGTACTTTTTGCTGCTGGGGCAGTCCATGTAAACTGGTTGAAAAAGATATATTTATAATTGCAGAACATTTAAAGATTGATCCCTATGAGTTTTTCAGAAAATATCTTACAGTTTATATTGTAAATAACAAATATTATGTAGTTACGCCTGTAAGGCATCAACAGAGACAATATGCAGGAAAAGTAATACCTGTGAAATGTTTTTTTGATATGGACAGTACGTGTATATTTTTAGATGAAAAAACAAGAAAATGCACCATTCATGATATAAAACCTTCAGGCGGCAAAAATGGAGGCTGCTGGAAAGATCCCCCACCGGCAATTGAACAGTATTACTGGAAGAGAAAAGATTTGAAAAAATTTATGGAAAAAAAATAAACATTTCACTAACGTGACCATAATTCTTCAATGTTACCCGTCACGAGAGCATATATGTATTATTCATGCTCACCTCGGTAAATATGAATTTTTTATAAAGTATTTCAATATGGCAGGGAAAAAGACATACTCCTCGTATATATTATAGATTGTTCCCTTTATTAATAATTATTTCTTATTTCACTTATTATTGACCTGAGCATAAGCATGTAATAAAATCATTCCTTCAGTTATACTTACGTGTAACGAGAGTTTATATATTAATTATGTTCACTTCGGTAAAATAACTATAAAGGAGGTAGAAAAGTGCAAAAGTTTTTTTCTTTAATCAGTGTGGTATTATTTTTATCATTATTATCTGTATTGCCTGTTCTTGCAGACCCTTTTTCCGATGTTCCCCAGGGACACTGGGCATATGATGCAGTTCAGATGCTTGAAGAAAAGGGTCTTGTAGAAGGATATCCCGATGGTCTTTTCAAACGATCACAGCATATATACCCTTGGCAATCCCTATAATGACGGTGCCGGCTCCATAAGGATGCTTACAAACGGCACTACAGATCCCGGTCTTTATGATAACTATATGTACGGTGCATGGTTAGGTTATGATTATGAGAAGGTTTTTCGTATAGAAGGTGCATTCCTCAGGATATATGATGACTATGCCAATCACCCTGCTCCTTCAACTCTCAGTTACTATCAGGATCCGAGAGAAACCAAATATTTTGGCTTTAAAGGCCATTATAATATATTTGAAACAGGAGGTTATGATTATGAGTAATGAAAATCTGGAAAATAAACGCTGGCTTATAGCTATTGCCGGAGTGATTATGCAGGTGTCGCTGGGAACTGTTTATGCCTGGTCAGTATTTAAAAAGCCTATTATGACAAATCATGGATGGACGGAAACTTCTACACAGGTGACTTTTATGATCTGTATCGGAATGATAGGCCTGGCAGCAGCTTTTGGCGGGACTCTTCTTGATAAAAAAGGCCCGAGATTTGTTGCGACTATCGGTGGTATTCTTTTTGGTATAGGAACCCTGCTTGCAGGTCTGGCAGATCAGATGGGTAGTATAGCCCTTCTTTATTTAGGTTTTGGTTTTATTGGCGGCCTTGGTAACGGCTTTGGATATGTTACTCCTATTGCCACATTAATCAGATGGTTTCCTGATAAGAGAGGGCTTGTTACTGGACTTGCAGTAATGGGTTTTGGTTTTGGAGCATTTTTTATGGGTAAGATTGCTCCCGGAATGATTAATACTATGGGAGTTGCAAATACTTTTTATATACTCGGTGCTATTTTCCTTGTTCTCGTGACTGCTTCGGCACAGTTATTCAAAAATCCTCCTCAGGGCTGGCTTCCTGCAGGATTTACTCCTGTAGCCGGGAAAAGTGCCACTGCAGCAGATTCTTTTAATTTTGACGAAGCTATAAAAACACCTCAATGGTGGATGCTCTGGGGAATGCTTTTTCTGAATGTTACTGCAGGTATCGGATTATTATCACAGCTTTCTCCGATGGCACAGGAACTTTATAAAAACACCATAACAGATGAGAAAGCTCTTGCCATTGCAGGCGGAAGCATTGTAGCAATTGCTTCTATTTTTAACGGTCTTGGCAGACTCTTCTGGGCAGGCCTTTCTGATTCTATAGGCAGAAAAAATGTTTTCATGATTATGTTTTTAACCCAGGCTGTTCTTTATATTATTCTGCCTCAGGTCAGTAATGTTATGCTCTTTACGGTTTTTGCCTGTTATCTTCTGGCCTGTTATGGCGGAGGTTTTGCAACTATGCCCGGTTTTGCTGCAGATGCCTTTGGCCCTGCTTATATCGGAAAGGTTTATGGCATAATGATTACTGCATGGGGTGTGGCAGGAGTTGTTGGTCCATTTGTATTTGCCCAGTTTAAAGGTGTAGCTCTTTATGTTGCAGCAGGGCTTCTTATTGTAGGTTTCCTGGATGCCCTTCTTTATAAGAAACCTGATGCTAAATCAGCAAAATAGATTT
>JBEHWP010000650.1:0-4021 GCA_040217665.1 Vulcanimicrobiota bacterium | reverse complement strand
CTGACGGCACTGTTATTTTTAATATGGATAATATCTTTGTCCCGGCAGGGTGGTCACAGCTTGCAACTGATATTATAGCCCAGAAATATTTTCGCAGAGCAGGTATTCCGTTGAAACTGAAAAAACTGGATGAAAAGGATGTTCCCTTATGGCTTCAGCGTTCAGTTCCTTCCGAAGATAATGACGGATTTACCGGCGAATATGATGCAAGACAGGTTTTCCATAGACTGGCAGGTACATGGGCTTACTGGGGATGGAAGTATAAATATTTTGATAGTGAAGAAGATGTAAAAACTTTTTATGATGAAATTATTTATATGCTTGCCACTCAGACAGGTGCTCCCAATTCTCCTCAGTGGTTTAATACGGGTCTTAACTGGGCTTACGGTATAAACGGCCCGCGGCAGGGACATTATTATGCCGATCCTGACACAGGTGAAATAAAACCATCTGAAGACGCCTACAGCCATCCTCAACCTCATGCATGTTTTATACAGTCGGTAACAGATGAACTTGTGGCAGAAGGCGGTATAATGGATTTGCTTGTAAGAGAGGCAAGGATTTTTAAATATGGCTCAGGTTCGGGAACAAATTTTTCCAATATAAGGGCAAAAGGAGAAAGGTTGAGCGGCGGAGGTTATTCTTCCGGCCTTATGAGTTTTTTACGCATAGGGGACAGGGCGGCAGGTGCCATTAAAAGTGGAGGGAGCACCAGAAGAGCGGCAAAAATGCTTATCCTTGATGCAGATCATCCTGAAATAGAAGATTTTATTAACTGGAAGGTTATAGAAGAACAGAAAGTAGCTTCTCTTGTAACAGGTTCTGTTATAATAAAAAAAGCTCTTGAGGAGATTCTTCTGTCCTGTTATAACCCTCAGTTTAAAGAAAAATCTGTATCTAAAGATTCTTTTGACTGGAGAGAAAATATATCTCTCGATAAAGCTATAAAAAAAGCCAGAGAGTTATCTGTGCCCGGTAACTATATTTTTAAAACTGTGTCACTTGCAAAAAAAGGCCATAAAATTATAGATTTTCCTGTATATAATACGGACTGGGATTCTGAAGCTTATTATACTGTTTCAGGACAGAATTCCAATAATTCTGTAAGGGTAACAAATGATTTTATGGAAAGGGTTTTAAAAGATGAAGACTGGTACCTTATAGAAAGGACAGAAAAAGAGAAAGCTTTAAAAGAGGGAATAAGAGCAGAACCGGTAAAGACTTTAAAAGCTGCTGAACTCTGGGATAAAATTGCCTGTGCCGCATGGGCCTGTGCCGATCCGGGGCTTCAATATCACAGTACTATAAACGAATGGCATACATGTCCTGAAGACGGCGAAATAAGAGCGTCAAACCCCTGTTCTGAATATATGTTTTTTGACGATACAGCCTGTAATCTTGCTTCTCTTAATTTACTTAAATTTTATGATTTTTCTCATGAAAAATTTGACATAGAAGCTTACAGACATGCCATAAGATTATGGACTGTTGCACTGGATATAAGTGTCCTTATGGCACAGTATCCGTCAGAGAAAATTGCAAAACTTTCCTTTGATTTCAGAAGCCTTGGTCTCGGATTTGCCAGTCTCGGTTCTCTTGTTATGGTCATGGGATATCCCTATGATTCTCCTGAAGCACGGGCTGTAGCTGCCGCTCTTACCGCCATTTTGCATATGTCCGCCTTTTCAGCTTCAGCGGAAATGGCAAAAGAATTGACGCCTTTCATAGGATATGAAAGGAATAGAGATCATATGCTCAGGGTAATAAGAAATCACAGAAAAGCTATTTATAATGCGCCTCACCGTGAATATGAAGGACTTACAATGAAGCCTGCAGGTATAGATGAAAAATACTGTCCTTCCGACCTGATTATGGCTGCCAGAGAGGATGGTGACAGAGCACTTGCTATGGGAGAAGAATACGGATATCGTAATGCCCAGGTAACTGTTCTTGCGCCTACAGGTACAACAGGTCTTGTAATGGATTGCGATACTACAGGCATAGAGCCCGATTTCGCTCTCGTAAAATTTAAAAAACTTGCAGGGGGAGGATATTTTAAAATTATAAATCAGTCTGTGCTTCCTGCATTGAAAAAACTCGGATACAGTGAAAAAGAGATTTCAGATATTGTAAGATATGTAAAGGGAACCGGTACTCTTTATGACTGTCCATGGATAAATGCAGATAAACTCCTTAAAGCGGGATTTACAGAAGAAATTATTGAAAATATTAATAAAACTCTCCCTTATGCTTTTGAATTTTCTTTTGTTTTTAATCCTTTTGCTATTGGAATAGATTTCTGTAAAAGTCTCGGAGTTTCTGAAGAGATGATAAATTCGCCGGGATTTTCTCTCCTTTCTTTCCTCGGTTTTTCCGATGAAGAAATAAGATTGTCAGGTGAGTATATATGTGGCACCATGATGATAGAAGGAGCTCCTCATCTTTCGAAAGAACATTATGCAGTCTTTGACACAGCAAGTAAGTGCGGGAAAAATGGCAAAAGGTTTATTTCCGTAGACGGTCATATACTTATGATGGCTTCAGTCCAGCCTTTTATATCTGGAGCCATATCAAAAACCATTAATATGCCCTGCGAATCTACTGTTGACGACGTAAAAAATGCTTATATGAAATCATGGAATCTTGCTCTCAAAGCAGTAGCGCTATATAGAGACTGTTCGAAATTAAGCCAGCCTTTAAGCAGTGTTCCCGGAACGGAATTTTTCGCTACATCGTCTTCTGACAGTCCTGATAACCCTGTTGAGCTTATAACAAAATATATTGCAGAGAGAAAAAGACTTCCTGACAGGCGGGGGGGGTATACGCAGAAGGCCAAAGTGGCAGGACATACTGTTTATCTGAGGACAGGAGAGTATGAAAACGGTCAGCTCGGAGAGATTTTTATAGATATGCACAGAGAAGGCGCCGCATTCAGAAGTCTTATGAACTGTTTCGCCATAGCTATTTCTCTGGGCCTTCAGCATGGAGTGCCTCTTGACGAATTTGTAGACGCTTTTGTTTTTACAAGGTTCGAACCCAATGGTATTGTTTCAGGTAATAATTATATAAAAATGACTACTTCCGTTATTGATTATATTTTCAGAGAACTTGCCATAACATATCTTGAAAGATATGATCTTGCCCATATTGACGATACCAATCATCTCAGAGGAACTGAACTGTCAAAACCTGATGCGGTTGTTAACAGATTGGACAAAAAAGAAGGAAAGATAAAAAAAATAGATGCTGTTATAATAGCAAGGGTTCAGGGCTATACAGGAGATGTGTGCGAGTCCTGCGGAAGTCTTACTATGGTTCGTAACGGCACATGTTTGAAGTGCTTAACCTGCGGCAATACGAGCGGCTGCAGTTGATCAATAGGTGAAGAAGTTCCTGTGACCTGTTATACGTCACAGGTATCAAGACGGGAATTTTAAGTTGCAGGACTATAAATATTGACTTTATTTTAATCTAATTATATAATTCGTACTACGATTTTATAAAATCGTAGTACGAAAAAGTAAACCTGAAGATATTTCTCATTTTACTGTTTTCTGGTAGTTATGCCGGCTTTTTCAAAAGAGGCCATTTCGCACATTATTTTTGCTGCCCCTTCTATAAAAGGTATGGCTACAGCAGCACCTGTTCCTTCACCAAGACGGAAACCTGTATCCATTACCGGGTCCAATCCAAGAAATTCCAGAGCAGTTCTGTGACCTGGCTCTACAGACCTGTGTCCGGCAATCATATAGCCCTTTACACGACTGTCAATCAGAGCGGCAATTATAGCTCCTGATGTTGCAATAAGTCCATCAAGAACAATTGCTGTTCCTTCAGAGGCAGCAGCCAGCATATAACCGGCTATGGAACCTATTTCATAGCCACCGACTTTTTTCAGTATATCTATTCCATTATTATGTTCCGGTTTATGTAATGCCAGTGATTTTTCTATAATTTTTATTTTATGGTCGAGAATATTGTTATTAATACCTGTTCCTCTTCCGGTTGCTTCGGAAGGTGG
>JBEHWP010000649.1:0-4021 GCA_040217665.1 Vulcanimicrobiota bacterium | reverse complement strand
ATGCCTTTTTTCACTCTGATGATTTTGAATATTTAGACAGAAGGTTCGACACAGACAAAATTTTTCTTGCCAATAAAGAAGGAGTCAGATATGAAGGAGGACGGTACAGACCTCTCACAATACTCACAGTGTTAATGGATAGAGCCATCTGGGGATTAAATCCGACCGGCTATAATCTCACAAATAAAATATTTCATGTAATATGTACAGGAGAAGTTTATTATCTTACCAATATGCTCTTTCCCGGCAATAATATGAGAGGTTTCCTGTCTGCCCTGTTTTTTTCCGTCCATCCCATATTCACAGATACGATTTTCTGGATCTCTGCAAGACCGGACAGCCTCTGCTGTATTTTTTATATTCTTTCTATAATATTTTTTTATAAAGGTACATTGACACTGAGCTATATAAGTTTCATCCCTGCCCTCATGGCAAAAGAAATGGCAGTTACCCTGCCTGCCATCATTTTTATAACATCTCTCATATTACAGCCAGAAAATAAAGAGAAGGGTTATACCTGTCACGCGTCACGCATCACGTGTCACGTATTAAGGAAATCTCTTCCCTACTTTATCATTCTATCTCTTTACATGATATTTCGACTCATATTCCTGGGCTCCATGACAGGAGGCACAGGAAATACAAATTTCACTTTTTTTCGCGTTCTTAAACATCTGAAAGAAGCCTTTTACTTTATGACCTTCCCTGCCTCACGGTATGATCTGGTTATATTTCTATTTCTTGCAATATTTTTATCAGTAAAAAGCCTGAGGAAATATATATTTCAAAAGGATATTCTCTACTGTTTACTATGGATATTGATAACACTTGTGCCTGTGCTGGGTCTGATGGCCAGATGGTATATGTACATACCTTTCATAGGATTATCTATGGCACTTTCTGTTATATTACTCAGACTGGAAAATTTTTATATAAAAATATTTTTCGCTGTTATAACAATCATAATAATCGTAACAAATATACATCTTGTAAGAAGGGAAGCAACCCTGTGGTATCAATCTGGCAATCTCGTAAAAACCATAGAAGAAGATATTTATTCATACAAAGACAGAGAATATTATATAGTTAATGTACCTGCAGCAGTAATGGATAACAGCTTTTTTGGTCTCGGAGAAAAACCGGTGTTTGCCTACAATCTGGAAAAAGCCGTAAATATTATTCACAGGTCACATGTAAGAGTATATCCTGTTACAACAGTTTTTCTTATGGATTTTTCAGTCACTTCCGCAGGTGATGTAAAAAAAATAGATGATAAAACATTTCTTATAGAGTTAAATGAAGAAAAAAGCCGGTTCAGCTATCACACAGAAGATTTTCTTTCCGGTAAAATAAAACCGGCGCCGGGTGTAACGATAGAGCATGGCGAATTCACTATTATTTCAGGAGAAAAGAACAACAAAATTACAGTTAAATTCAAAAAGCCCGTTAAGAATTTGTTTGAATTCAACAGAGGACATATCAGCCACAAAAGATGGATATATAGTCTACAATATTAATAATCTATTTTCATATAGACTTATATATAGACATTTTCTGGATATTCTATTAAAAATGAACTTCTGCCATAAGTTATATTTTCTACATAAAATCAGTTCCCCCTGATTAAATATAGGTTTTCTATTATATCAAACTTATTAAATAAAACCATTAAAAGCGTTAATTGTACGTGGAATTTATATTAATTACATGGGGCAATTTCTGATATAAAACTACTCCTTAGAAGTAGCTTTCTTAAAATTATACTGATATCCATCACGAAAATTGTCATATAATGTCATCTTATCGCCATCAATTACTAATTCGGATGGCATAGTATCTTCCCCGCCGATATGTAATAACTCTTTATTTTCTCCTGTTCTGATTGATTTTCCGGTCTTATAAACAATCTTCTTTGTATCTATTATTTTACCATTCTTATAGTACACTATAGTATCAGTATTAATGGTTATACCATCATATCCGACATTCTTGTCACCATTACCATCATACCCGCCACTTGATGAAAGGAATATCCATTCTGGAGTTCCAAGTTCAGATGGAGTTATAACAGGTTCAGGTGTATTTGTATCAGGGACCGGTGTATTAGAAGATAATGCTGAATTACATCCTGTAACCGCTAATATTAATAGGAACAGGAATATGATATTAAATAGTTGTTTCATAGATCTCCTTATATTAAACTCTATTGATTGATAATCTTTTCCACTTCTTCTATAGATGTTACATCCAGGGTAGCCAGCAATATCTCCTCCAGCTTCTCTACACTGTGCACATCCTTAATCTTATCTTCAATAGCCTGGGGAAGTTCTTTAAACTTCTTCCTGAGTATCTTTAAAATATCTTCCTGTTTGCCTTCAAACTTACCTTCTGTTTTACCTTCAGTTCTTATATCTGCAACCAATGTCTCAAGCATAACTTTCCCTCCTTCTTTAACATGAGTCTTTATCTTTATACCCTTATGTTCTAAATACTTCCTGAGCCATATCACATAGAATCTGCCAAACTCAGAAGCATAGTCTATCCTGTCACTTACAACCTTTTCTGCCTCTTTAAGTTCTTCCTTCGTTCTGGCTGTCAGGAAATAGAATAATCCTGCAATAAGATTATCCAGGGCAGTCATCCTCTTTAATTCTTCTCTCGGTTTAGACTGTAATGTTACAAGATAATGCTCGAAATTAGGCACATATCTCTGTAAACGTTTATATGGTTTAGCTATTAAATCTTCTAATTTGGTATGAGCATTATATGTCTGTGTGCCGGTATAGAGAACCACAGGAAATACTGGCGGTAAAGGTTCATCTATAGATATCTCCTTTTGAGTTATCAGGTCTTCATACATTGATAACATATAACTCAGTATTCGCAAAGGCATCAGCTTATCTACAGTAGACTGGAATTCAATTACCAGGTAGAGATAAGCACATTTACCGCCTGTCATATTCAGCTTTAAAGCCAGGTCTGTATATTTATTCTTAAAGGTCTTTGCTATATAACTGGTATTCTTCTTCTCTATACGGGTGAAATCTATATCATTGATAAAGTCAGAATCTACAAACCCCTTCAGGAAATCCCTTACTATCTCAGGCCTGCTGAACAGTTCCTTCAATGTCTTGTCATACAAATTATGTTCCATAGTTATATAATACCATATTTTAGTGCCGGAAAGAAGATACTGTTTCTGTTTTATCATGTAAAATTGACCCTCTTATTAGAGGAGAAATTCTGTATCTGTTAAAATACCATAATAACAACTGTATAGGAGGTTCAGGATGAGCAAGCAAAGTAAAAAGCAACAGGATGAAATGCCAAACTGGCAGCCATTAAGCATGATGAGTATGATTGCCTCAATTATTGATGAAGAAGTAGCGAATTTCGAGGATCTATATAAGAATCTGGGTGAAGCAAGGAAGAAACCCCATGTGATGGATGACCAAATAATGAACCAGGCCATTAATAATCACAGAAAATACCTGGAAGGAGCATGGGTTTATGATGAGCAGATTGCCAGGTGGAAGAAAGAGAAACTTACCGGGGAACAGTACAAGGAGGTAGAACGGCTGACCAGCCAGATGCTTAAATACCGGAAGATGTGTGAAGATATAATAGCAGTATCAGAGGAAATCAAGAAAGGCACGATTAACAGAATTCTTGAGATGAGTGATGAAGAGGCGGCAATAGCTGTACTGACAGGAAAACTCAAGAGGCCTTTTTGAATCATTTAATAATAAGGATTCCGGCCCATAAGGGATTAAAAATGTGTCACACGACTATGGAAGATAAGTATATTCTTACTGGCTTGTAAACTTTTGAACGTGCCCCACCGGGTCTATTAAATTTCAAGACTAACTATATAATATTCTCAGGCTGTCAGGGAACAAAAAGAATATACAGTGCTTATACCACTGATAATACATGTCAGGAAGTTTATTTTACTTCTTATTTTCATAAAGATCCCCCTCCTTCGTATCCGTTAGGCAGTAAGATATAAGCAACAATGTGG
>JBEHWP010000648.1:0-4022 GCA_040217665.1 Vulcanimicrobiota bacterium | reverse complement strand
ACTGGTTTTGCAGACTGTTAATATTTTGCGTCTATATAATTTATAACTCTCTTTTAATACGGCATATCTTTTCCTCCAGAGCCCGGACAGGGACAGGAGCGTGTTCCATATTTTTTGGGTACCAATTTACCTGGAGCGGTAATAAGAGCCTATACGAAAAGTCGCCCCATACCTTTCCACTGCCAGGCCCTTCCGAAAAATCTATAATCCTCCTGAAAAAAAACCTGTTTTTACAGACATTTAATATTTTGTGTCTATTTAATTTACAACTGGCTGTTAATACGGTATATATTTTTCTCCAGAACCTGGCAGTGGAAAGGATGAGAAAATAAATATTACTTTTCAGATAGGCTCTAAGTCTTTCAAAATTCTCTTCACCCTTCACTCTTCACCCTTCTGCAATATATATATTCACAACGCCGGGAACAAGAGTCTTATAGCAAACCTTATTAAAACCGGCACTGCCAATCAATTCACAGAGTTCATCAGGTGTCATAAAGGCCTGTATGGAAGAAGACAGATATTTATAAGCTTTATAATTACCTGAAAAATATTTGCCTATTACCGGCAACACCAGGTTGAGATAAAGTAAAAAAAATGGTTTTATAAATATATTATTCGGTCTTGTAAACTCAAGGCTAAGGCATATTCCTCCCGGCTTTAAAACCCTTTTCATTTCAGAGAAAGCCTTCTTTAAATTCTGAATATTTCTTAATGCAAAAGCATTTGTTACTACATTAAAGCTTTTATCTTTAAAATTCAATGCTTCTCCGTCTGTACAGACAAAAAAAACCTGTTTTTTATATATTCTGCTTTTAGATTTTGCAATAGAGAGCATATCCAAACAGAAATCAGAAGAAAAAATTTTCACATCTTCAAGTTCCGTAAAGACAAGAGCTACATCACCTGTACCGGAAGCAATATCCAGAACAGAAGAATTTTCTCCAGTAAGGTATGGAGAGGCTACGTTAAACAGAGATTTTCTCCAGTAAAAATCAAAGCCCAGTGAAAGTATATGATTGAGTAAATCATATCTGCCGCTTATAGAAGCAAACATGTCTTTTGTATCAGGCATAAATATATAATCTCCGGGTGCCTGCTCCGCATCACGCATTACGCGTTACGCGTCACCTATAACTTCCAGAATCTCATAAGCAGTATTTCGTCGTACAGGAATTTTACCTGCCTCTTTTATATGTTTTATAAGAACGTCTTTATCAACCCTGTGAGAAATCCCGGTAGCTTTCACAACTACTTCTTCCATTAAAATGCCTCCCATATCATCTGCTCCCATGGAAAGAGCAAGAGAGGCAACAGGAAGGCCTTCTGTGACCCATCCGGTATGAATATGTTCTATATTATCAAGAAATAACCTTGATATGGCAACCATTCTTAAATAATCTTCTGTCCCGAGTTTTTTCACATAAGACATGGCTGTATTATCAGGTGAAAATGTCCACGGGATAAAAGCACGGAAAACTCCTGTTTCATCCTGAAGGTTTCTTATATGCTGAAGATGTTCAATTCTTTCTTCTTCTGTTTCAACCATGCCGAAGGTCATGGTGGCAGTGGAACGCATACCTGTTTCAGCACAGGCTCTCATAACGGACAGCCAGTCTTCTGTTTTCAGTTTCCTCTGGCTTACAATATTTCTTACTCTGTCTGAAAGAATTTCAGCTGCTCCCGGCAATGAGTCAAGCCCTGCCTGTTTCAATTCCACAAGCACTTCTTTTACTGTCATTCTATGTTTTTTTGAGAGATAAAAAACCTCTGCAGGCGATAAAGAATGAAGTGTTATATCAGGATAGGATGATTTTATACTTTCCAGAATTTTTTTGTAAAAGGTAAGATCACATTTATCGTTAAGACCTCCCTGAAGCATTATCTGCGTACCACCCAGTTTTTTAAGTTCCCCAACTCTCCGTAGTATTTCCTCAATGGAAAGTAAAAAAGCCTCTTCATGGTTTTTATGTCTCCAGAAAGCACAGAAATTACATTGAGCGCTGCAGATATTGGTAAAAGTAATATTTCTGTCCATAACAAATCCAACATAATCATGGCCATGCTTTTCTCTTCTGAACATATCTGCTGCAATGGCAAGTTTCAGGAAATCTGTATGAAACAGTTCCACACCTTCTTCGAAGGTAAATCTTTCTTTACTCTTTACTTTATCTAACGGTGAAATCAATAAAAGTCCCCTCTTTTGCTATATTTATATTTGTAAGCCCCTTTTTTTCCAGAAGAAAATTGAAGTTTTCAACGTCAAAGTCAGGAGAAATATGTGTTACGGTAATCTGTGTTTTTTGATGGTTTTCTGCCCATTCAATTACTGTATCGGCCTTTATATGAGTAACTTCTATAAAAATAAAATCACAATCTTCCAGATATGTGCGGATATCCTCAAAGGATTGTAAATCGGAAGAATAAAAAATCATTTTATTTTCTGTCTTTATCCTGAAAGCAAAGGATTCTCCTCTATTGGGGAAACCTTCAGGAATTTTAGCTTTTGCCCTTTCAAGATGTTTTGTCAGAACAGGTAAAATTTCCACTTCTTTAATAATGAATGCTTCTTTATGAAAAAGAGAAAACATTTTAGTTTCAAAGGAAAATGCATCAGGGAACAGATAATATATTCCGAGATGATTATAAACCTGTTCAATAAATTCGGAAGGACCGTAAATATAGAGAGGGTTTTCCCTCCGTGAAAGATGAATCTGCTGTATTAACAGAGGGAATCCCCCCAGATGATCTGCATGACAGTGTGATATTACTATTGCCGTCAACAATGTCCAGTCATAGCCGGTGCTTACAAGTTTTGACGATACTCCGTCACCGCAGTCAAAGAGTATATGCCCTTCATCTCTTTCCAGAAGATAAGACGAAGGATTTCTGCCGGCACATAGAAGGCCTCCACCTGTGCCGAGTAAATGAAGTTTTGTCATAAAAATACCTTTTTCAGTGACCAGTTATCAGCTATCATTTACAAAATACCAGTTATATTCACTGTTATTGTCTATCCGTAAGGATTCTGCCTTATATTCTCCAGAACTTCAGGACTCATTCTGAGAAGAACTTCTGTCAGAAGTTTAACACTCTGTCTGTAATCGTCAAGGAAAAATATACTGTTATGGCCATGGGCATATCTTACAGGTATACCCATCATAATACATGGAATGCCATGAAATTCTCTGTGTATAATAGCGCCATCTGTTGCACCTGTCTGACTTATGGCTATCTGATGGGGTATATTTAATTCTTCTGCTATATTAACAATAAATCTGAAGAGGCCTCCGTTGGAGATCATACCCGGTTCTATTCGTCTTATATGAGGCCCTTTACCTGGAATACACTGGGACTGATTTGGCTTTAACGGTATATCGTCTGCCGGAGGCCCTTCAAGTATAATGGCAATATCAGGTTTGCAGAAATTTGTAACGGCTATGGCACCGCGGGAGCCTATTTCTTCCTGAACTGTGGCAGCAGTCAGAACAGTATTGGGGTGTTTCTGAGACGAAAGATTTCTTATTATTTCTATAATACCTGCAAGGCCAAGTCTGTTATCAAAAGCTTTACCTGTAAAAACATTACCGTTTGCCATAGGGCGAAATTTCACATCAGGATATACAGGGTCACCTGGTTTTATACCGAAATCTTCAACTGCCTCTTTATAATCCCTGGCCCCTGCATCTATAAACATAACATCTTTAGTGGAAAACTTCTTCAATTCCTCCGGAGTTTTTCCCATAAAAGAAGATGTAGATGAAATAATACCGGGAATTTTACCTTTTTTTGTTCTTATTATTACAGGTTGCTGTATCATTATATGTTCCCACCAGCCTGTAAGATTGATAAATTTAATTCTTCCGTCTTCCAGAACAGATTGAACCATCATACCCAGTTCATCAAGGTGAGCACAGAGAAGAACTCTGGGACTGGGATGTTCTCCTTCCAGAGTACCCATAATGTTTCCCATATAATCAGTTTTCAAATCCATAAGATCGCCCAGATACTTTCTGTACACC